>DUNA01000066.1 GCA_012839605.1 Bacteroidales bacterium | reverse complement strand
GCGGACGGTCGGTGTCGGCGCCTCTGAAAGGTAGTGAGTAGCAGCTTTGAAAAAAGTGCGCTAATGGGCAGATATTTAACTGGTTGCGACAGTCAACGCTCTGCAGGTACTCACTACCCTTTGGCAGAAGTACCGTTTCCGTAAGCAATAAAAGAAAAAAGCCCTGCCATTCTTTACGAATCAGAGCTTTTTTTGTTTGTGTGGGTGCCCGGAGCCGGGATCGAACCGGCACAGCCTTGCGGCCACTGGTGTTTGAGACCAGCGCGTCTACCTATTCCGCCATCCGGGCCTCGTCTCAAACGGGAAGCAAATGTAGTGTATTTTTTTTACTTAGACAATATCTCCTTTTAATGTGGCCGCTGTACAAGAGGTAATGCGCACGTGTACAAGATCTCCCACGCGGTTCGTTCCTTTGGGAAATACGCAGACTTTGCCTGTATCCGTACGCCCAAAAAGGTCTTCTTCAGATCGCTTAGAGGTGCCTTCTACCAATACTTCCATGGTTTTACCCACATCGGCCCGGTTACTTTCCAGCGACAGGCGGTTCTGCAAGGCAATAATCTCACTCAGTCGCCGGGTTTTTTCTTCCTCCGGCACATCGTCCGGGTAATGACGGGCAGCCAGCGTATTGGGGCGTTGCGAATACTGGAACATAAAGGCCTGGTCAAACCGCACTTCTTTCATCAGCTCCAAGGTCAAGCGGTGGTCTTCTTCCGTCTCGGCACAAAAACCGGCAATCAAATCGGTTGAAATACCACAACCGGGCAAGATGGTACGGATGCTCCGGATCCTATCCAGGTACGTTTCCCGCGTGTACTTACGGTTCATTTTGGCCAGTACGGCGTTGCTGCCGCTCTGGACCGGCAGGTGAATCTGCTTACAGATGTTGTGATGATTCGCCATCACGTGCAGCACATCATCCTGCATATCTTTGGGATGCGAGGTGGTAAAACGGATGCGCAGATTCGGTACAGCCAGCGCTATACGCTCCAGCAAGCCTGCAAAAGAGACGGTTTCCTCTCCGGCTTTCCACCGGTACGAGTTGACATTCTGCCCCAGCAGCGTGACTTCTTTAAATCCGTCTTTCTGCAGGGCCTCCACCTCGGCTTGTATGGACTGCGGGTCGCGGCTGCGTTCCCTTCCGCGCACGTATGGTACAATGCAATAAGCGCATAGGTTGTCGCAGCCTCTCATAATGGTAACAAAGGAAGTCACTGTCTGCTCCCGGCCCCGGTACGGTGTGATGTCTGCATACGTTTCTGTAAGAGACAGTTGTGTTTGCAAAGGGGCCGAGGCAGGCGATCCCATCATGGCAGGCAGGTGACGGTAACTGTCGGGTCCCACCACCCAATCGACGGCCGGATGTTCCAGTAATTGTTCTTTAAGCCGGGTGGCCATACAGCCCAGCACGCCTACCCTCAGTTGCGGGTTTTTTTTCTTTAAGCGGGCAAAATGGTCCAGTCGGTTCATTACCCTTTTTTCTGCATTTTCCCTAATGGAGCAGGTGTTAATCAACAAAATACGGGCTTCTTCCCAACGGGAACAAGGTACGTATCCGCTGCCGGCCAGAAGGCTTGCCACCACCTCGGAATCGCTCACATTCATTTGACAGCCGTACGTTTCTATATAGAAAGGAATCATGGCACAAATATAGCATATTCACCCTAAATGTATACCTTTGCATCATGAGTGGAAAACGCTATCTTCTGGTGGCTATTGCCTTACTGACCATGGCCGGATGTGCACGGTACAAGGATATATCTTTGCAACACGTGGCTTTGACGCAATTCAATATGACAAGTCTTTCTACGGCCAAGGTGACCGTAAAGGCTACTCTGGACAATCCGGTAGGTAGAAAAATAGCCTTGGAAGGACTGGAAGGGGTGTTAAAAATAGATAAAAAGCCGTTTGCCCAGTTTCATCTGGACTCCACACTCGTGTTTGCCGCCAAAAGCGTATCTGAACGGGAGGGAGTGCTGGTGCTGAGAATCAGGGATATGTCCCCGCTCTTTTCCGGTGTCATTGATTTGGACGAAACTGTTTTGGACAAATTGAGCCTGGATATAGAAATGACCGTTAAAAGCGGGTGTATGAAACGCACCCTCCAAGAGAACGACGTACCCATAAAACAGTTTATCAAATGATAAAACGTTATACCATAGCCTGTTTGTTTCTTCTTATTCCGTTGGTTACTTTATACGGACAGGGGGAGCGATGGATACAAGATACGTTACCGTCGCGGTACGATGTGTTTAAAACATTTAACGAACCGGGACCGTATGGCAACCGGATTACCATTATTCAACCGGACTCTCTTGCTTTTAAAATAAATCAGTTGGTAGAAATCAACAGCAAAACACAACGAAAAATGCAAGGCTATAGGGTGCGGATCTTTTTTGACAACAAACAATCTGCACGTTCAGAATCGGAAGACCTTGTTGCTGCCTTTTCAGAAACATATCCGGATATAGCTGTGTACAGAATCTATGAAAATCCGTACTTTAAAGTAACGGTCGGAGATTTCAGAACAAGAAGCCAGGCCATGCAGTTCATGTTACGTATCCGAAGAACGTACCCACAAGCGTTTATTACAAGAGAGCATATTGCCTATCCGCCTTTATGACGTGCTGCGGTACGCCACCATTTTAGTTTAAACCGTCCTTTAAACTGTTTTAACGGATTCATATAACGATCTACTCGCTCCGGATACATGTCTTTGACAGTGATAAGAATACCCGTTTCTTCCACACCGCCGAAATCTTTATTCAAGGTAGTCCCAAACACACGCATATTAGGAGAAATACGCATATAAGAGTTAATCAATGGGGGAACCCTTTCTCCACGTTGTTTGAGCAATCGTACCAAAGATTTGTAATCTTCATTATAGATTCCGCTTGTAAAGAGCCCCTGAAACATGGGGTCTTTTTCGTTGTAATCCAACGGTTCCTTGGCAGATACCAGATTTTCCGCATCGGGGAAATATTGGTTTAAAAAATACAGTAAATAGTTACGAGCTACCTTGTCGTAATTACTGTACATGGTAACTTTCCCAAAAAGAAATTTCATTTCCGGATCACGGACAATCAAGGCACCCAACCCGTCCCATAAATTATCCAAAGCGTAGAGTCCCGATCGGTTTTTGTTGGTGTTCTGATAATCAGGCTGAACAAAAGACCTGCCCAATTCTATGGTATACGGCAAATAATGGGTAACAAAGGCATCAGAAAAATCAAACACAGAAGATGTCGCCAAATGTTTTGTCTGAATACCCGTTCCCATTATGTAGCGGTACCCTCCCAATATTTCTTTATGTTTTGGATCCCACACTACCAATTGTCTATATGGAAAATCCGGATGTAGATCGTATGCATCAATATCTACAGCCTTCCCCGTGCCGCCACCGGCCATCCTAAAAGCAATCTCTCTCAGCCGGCCTACTTCCTGCATAGCATGAGGCGCCTGATGGGCATCAAAATCGTACAATTGGTTTTCACCGCGTGACGTATACCTGACCAAAAGCTCTTGTGTAAGTTCTTCTTCCAATAGATGTTTAGATACGGGAGAGGCTACAGGCTCTATCATAGTATTCATGTTTTCTGTTTGCAAAGTTATCTAAAAGAATGCAATTGTGTATATTTGTAATATACAATTATATGTATCTATGTTATCTCAGTCGTTACAGCAAAAGTTACAGTTAAAGCAAAAGCTATCGCCGTTGCAAATACAGACCATCAAATTGTTGGAACTGCCGGCCTTAGAACTTGACCAACGTGTAAGAAAGGAGCTGGAAGAAAACCCTGTACTGGAAACAAAAGACAATGAGGACGAAACAGAAGATAACGAACTCTCGTTAAGTGAATACTACGGAGAAGACGATTCCATCCCCTCTTACCGATTATACACAAGTCACCAATCTAAAGATACTACCAGGGATTTTCCTACTTTTTCCGTTAAAGAAAGTTTCCGGCAAAACCTGGAGGCACAATTAGGATTTCGCACACTCACGGACAGAGAAAGAAAAGTGGCTTTGTTTGTCATAGGCAGTCTGGACGATGACGGGTACCTTAGAAGGGAACCGGAAACCTTATGTGACGATATGGCTTTTCGTTTGGGCGTAGAAGTTACAGAAGAAGAAATAGAAAACGCCATTGCGCTTATCCAGCAATTTGACCCGCCTGGCGTAGGCGCACGTTCTTTACAAGAATGCTTACTCATTCAAATACAGAATAAGCAGTCAAAGCCTTCTATAGATACGGCAACCCTTATTCTTGAAAAATATTTTGAAGAATTTACAAAAAAACATTACGATAAAATCATTGCTCGTCTTGATCTGACTGAAGACGAACTGAAAGAGGCCATTGATGAAATCCTCAAATTGAACCCCAAACCCGGAGGTCACGTAGATGATTCTTATACAGACAGAGCCCAACAAGTAGTACCGGACTTTATCCTGGATCTGAAAGACGGTGAATTTGTGCTTACCCTTCCGCGTTTTTCTGTTCCGGAACTTCGTATCAACAGAAGGTATGCAGACATGTTATTGAAAGCAGCCGATAAAAGTTCCAGAGAAAGCAAAGAAGCCGCTACGTTTGTCAAACAAAAATTGGATTCGGCCAAATGGTTTATAGAAGCCTTACGCCAAAGGCAGAATACGTTATTCAATACCATGAAAGCCATTCTTGAATTCCAAGAAGAATATTTTGCTGAAGGAGACGAGTCCAAACTGAAACCGATGGTTTTAAAAAACATTGCAGAAAAAACAAACTTGGACATTTCTACCATTTCTAGAGTGGTAAATTCAAAATACATCCAAACCCACTTTGGAATTTACTCTCTCAAGTATTTTTTCTCAGAAGGTTTGATGACAGAATCAGGAGAAGAAGTATCTACCCGTGAGATCAAAAACATTCTGGTGAAAAGCATTGATACAGAAGACAAACGCAAACCTCTTACAGATGAACAATTGGTTGGGTGTTTAACAGATAAGGGGTACAAAGTGGCTCGGAGAACTGTAGCCAAATACCGCGAACAATTAAATATACCTATAGCACGATTAAGAAAAGAAATTTAAAATGAAAAAACTCGCCATTATGTCTCTTGTTTTAGGGGCTGCTGCCTTATCGGCCCATTCTTGCACTACGCGTCAAAAAGTAGATGTTGTCGTATACAACGCTAAAGTATATACAGTAGACAATGATTTCTCCATTCAAAGCGCTTTTGCCGTAGACAAAGGAGTATTTTTGGCCGTAGGCTCCACGGATGAAATCCGGGCTGCTTTCAAAGGACGTAAAGAGCTGAACCTGAGAGGCGCTCCTGTTTATCCCTCTTTTATTGATGCCCACAGCCATTTTACCATGTTTGCTCACGGGTTGAGCCATGCAGATTTACGCGGCGCAAAATCTGAAGAAGAAATCATTGAACGGCTTAAAGCACATTACGACTTACACAAACCCGAGTTTCTTGAAGGAGACGGTTGGGACCAGACGTTATGGGAAGGCAAGGCATTCCCTACCAATGAAGCGCTAAGCAAAGCCTTTCCGGATATTCCGGTATACTTGTACAGAGTGGATTTTCATGCGTATTGGGTAAACGACAAAGCCATTGAGTTGGCAGGCATCAAACCGGGAGACCCTTCCATCAAACCGGGTGAAGCGCTGTTGCATCCCGACGGTACGTTTACCGGTATTTTCCTGGAAGATACGGGTGCCGCCATCAGTGCTACTGCTCCTTCTCCCAACAACGCCACGTTGGAAAAATATATGATGGAAGCCCAAGACATCTGTTTTGCCTACGGCTTGGGTTCTGTAACAGACGGCGGATTGTTGCTGCATGAAATAGAATTGTTGGATTCTTTGCAGAAAGAAGGGAGGCTGAAAATAAGAACGGACGTATGGTTAACCCCTTCTGAAGACAATTTTGCACGCTTTCAAGAACCCTATATGTCAGACAGGTTGGATATAACTACCATAAAATTGTACATAGACGGAGCCCTTGGTTCCAGAGGGGCGCTGATGTACAAACCGTACTCGGACGATCCGGGAAATTCTGGTATCCAAGTTATTTCCAAGGAAGAATTTTTAGACGTATGCCGCTTGGCTCAAGAAAGAGGATTTAGGGTAAGTACACACGCCATAGGAGACAAAGGAGTTCGTAAAGTATTGGATTTTTACGCCCAATTCTTAACTCCCGGAAACGATCTGAGGTGGCGTATGGAACACGCCCAAGTTGTGGCTCCGGAAGATTTCAAGCTTTTTGGGCAACTGAACGTTGTCCCTTCCATCCAACCCACACATGCTACCTCTGATATGGGTTGGGCCGAGGATCGCGTGGGACCTGAAAGGGTAAAAGGAGCTTATGCATTCAAAGATTTGATAGATGCAGCGGGCTGGGCACCTTTCGGTACCGACACGCCGGTAGAAGATTTCAACCCCGTATATACGTTCTTTGCAGCTATTACTAGAACCAATTTGGACATGCAGCCGGAAGGAGGTTGGTATCCTGAGCAAATCCTCTCTAGAGAAGAGACCCTCAAAGGTATGACTATATGGGCCGCTATGGGTTCCTGCCGGGAAAAAGAAAAAGGTTCTATTGAACCGGGCAAATGGGCAGACTTTGTAGTATGGACAGACGACCTGATGACCATCCCTATTGAAGAGATACCCGGTACGTCATGCTACATGAATTTCTTGGGAGGAGAACAAGTATTTCCTTAAAACCTACTTTTCCCCGTAAGCCAAATCTCCAGCATCGCCCAAACCGGGGACGATGTAGGACTTTGTTGTCATTTCCTCATCAATAGCTCCCAGCCAGATGGACACCCCGCTCTGTGGCAATTTGCGACACAAGAATTCGTATCCTTCCCTGGATGCTATGGGAGATACTATGTGGCAATGTTTTGGTTGGCCTTTCTGCTCAACCAATTCCTGATACGTAAGAAACAACGTAGACCCGGTAGCCAACATGGGGTCTGAAAGAATCAATATTTTGTCCTCTAAGGAAGGGCTGATCATATATTCCATCTGTATGGTAAACTTATAGTTTCTACCATACTTCCTATAAGCGGCCACAAAGGCACTTTGTGCTTTGTCAAAAATTTTCAACATCCCTTCGTGCAAAGGCAACCCCGCTCTTAATATAGTAGCCAGCACAATTTCATCTTCCGGAATTTTGCAGGTAGAAATTCCCAAAGGAGTATGCACTTCTTCCATCTTATAAGAAAGTGTTTTGCTTACTTCGTAGGCAAACATATACCCCAATCTCTCCAGATTATAACGAAATCTCATAGCGTCTTTCTGCACTGTAACATCACGTATTTCTGCGAGTACGGCATTAAAAAAGGAGTCTTTTTCAGAAAAAACAAACGTTTTCATACAGAAGAATTTTCTCAAAGGTACAAAAGTAAACGACATTATAAGAGTCCTTCTTCTGCAAAACTAAAGTATCTGCTTCCTCCTATGACAATATGATCTATCAAATGTACATCAACCATCCTAGCCGCTTCTTTCAATGTTTGTGTAAGCAACTTGTCTTGCCGCCCCGGTTTGTGACTCCCTGACGGATGGTTGTGCACTATAATCAATTCACAAGACAGTTTGTCCAATGCTTTCTTCAACACCATACGTATATCCACAATGGTGGCGTTCAATCCGCCGCTACTTACCTGTTCCCTGCCGATATATTTTCTGGCTCCGTCAAAAAACAGTACCCAACACGTTTCGTACGTCAAGTCTTTAAGCATAGGAATCATCATGTCTGCCACTTCACGAGCCGAGGTAATCGAAGCCGGTCTTTCTACCGGAACTTGTCCTCTTCTACCCAATTCAAATGCCGCTGCAAGAGCTGCCGCTTTGGCCGGACCTATACCTTTAATGCGCATCATCTTTTCTATAGGTGTTCTTACCAATGCATACAAACTGTTATCGTGTTTGTTTATAAGACACCTGGCCGTTTCCATGGCATTCATGTTTCTTGTGCCGCTACGGATAAGAATAGCCAACAATTCTGTATTTGTCAGCGCCGACGCTCCTTTTTCCAACAATTTCTCTCTAGGTCTGTCTCCTTCTGCCCACTCGTTTATCCTGATTTTTTTTTCCATACCCATTCACAAAAAAAATGCTTTCCAAATTTTGGAAAGCACTGTGTAAAAACCGGGACAAAAGGTATAAACTATGGAAGTCTATTTACGTAAAGTGTCAAGCCGCTTTTCAAGTTGCTGGCTTTATTGTCGTGAATGACATGTATTTTAGCCAATTTGTCAATCATAGAGAACACTTTAGGTAGCATCTCTTGCGCCTCTGCTTTGTCAGTCGTGTTACGTACAGCTTTTATGGCATTACGTGTAGTCCTGGCGTAATATCTGTTATGAAGACGTCTTTTCTCGTTTTGACGCATTCTTTTTTTTGCTGATTTGTGATGAGCCATATAATTTTTCAATTTTTTTTGTAGCCAGTAGGGGAATCGAACCCCTATTGCAAGAATGAAAATCTTGAGTCCTAACCGTTAGACGAACTGGCCATTGGGGAGCGCAAAGATATAATGTTTTTTTTATACTACAAATTTTTTAGTCTTTTTGCCACTCGAATGAGTAAATTATAGACTCTACTTGGCGCAAATAATCGCGTTTGGGATACCGAGGGGCATATACAAAAGCTTCCAATACAATGATGTTTTCATTTTCCTTGTCGTAGAAGCAATGGGCCACAAAAGGACCGCCCATGAAGTCGTTTTTCACATCCCACAAGCCACGTACTTCCACAAATTCTCGTTTGTTGTACGTAACCCATCTTAAGGAAGGTTCAATCAAAGTGTGCGTAGTCATATACGTATTATCCAGCGGACCGGGCACTTCTTTTTCCAGCATTCTATTGCGTTCGGCAACAATTCTAGACAACGTCAAATCGTCCTCGTTTCTGTACGGATAAGAATAGATGAAAATGCCTTGTGTGGTATATGTGGTTTCATAAGCTATCCACATAAAATGATTCGTCTGTTTTTTTACACGGTATCCCGTAGGAAAATACGGAGATCCTCCTACAGCCTTTACTACTTGTTTGCGAATATCTACTTCTTCGTATTTTTTGGCATTGCGAATAACCCTGTTTCTTTCTGCCTGTTCCATAGCGTTCCTCAGCAAATCGCTCTGACTTTCGATACTCTGAGCAATCCCTTCTTCTGTAGGCCCCGATATGGTAACGACAATTTGCGGAGCTGCCCAAATGTCTTGCTGAATCACCATTTTTGTTTCTTCCAATTTGGGATTGACATTGCATACAATGATGTTCCTATGTACTTGAAAAAGGGAGGAAAACGCATTTTCCTGAATATTAAACAGAGTAAACAACGGTTCACGTTGAGGCAAATATGGAAAATCAACGGCCAAAACAGCACGAAGGGCTTGTCCGGGCCCTGCTTCCCAATATGTTTTATTCATAACCACTATTACCTCTCCTGTTTTTCCACTCACATTTTGTTTCAGTTGTGGACCGTCTTTACAAGAAAGTGCAAAGAGGAATAACGCAATACTTATTAACACATATTTTTTCATGATAATCTTCCTTAATGTACTCATTTAAACAATCTGTATATATCGTTGCTAAAAGCCAAAAACATCAAAGCCATCAGCAAAATCATTCCTGCAATTTGTGTGTATTCCAGAAATTTTTCGGACGGTTTTCTTCTTGTAACCATTTCATATAAAACAAGAATGATATGACCGCCGTCCAATGCCGGTATGGGAAGCAAGTTCAATATGGCCAACATCACAGAAAGCCAGGCCGTAATATTCCAAAACACTTCCCAATCCCACGTTCCCGGGAAAATACTTCCGATGGCAATAAAGCTACCAACAGATTTGTATGCTTTTGTTTTGGGTCTGAATATCAATCCCAATTCTTTCAAATAATTGGATGCAGTCGTATACGCTCTTTGAATACCGGCCGGAAACGCATGCGCTAAAGAATACTCCCTGACGGTTACGGGTATAAAATCCAAAGGATTCGTTACCCCTACCATAATTTTCCCTTCTTCATCCACATGTAAAGGAATGTGGACTTCTTCACCGTTTCTTTGCACACCCACTTCAATCATTCCGCCTTTGTGTTCCATGAAGACTCTTTGAGCATCTTGAATAGCCGGAGTGGTTATGCCGTTCACGGAAACAATCCTGTCTCCGGGATGCAATCCCATATGTACATTTATAGATGTGTCCGGCACAACGGCCACGTGGAAAGGATACCTCAAACTGAAGAAACCTTGTGCACTCAGCATATCGCTAATGTAATCTTGGTCAAAATGAAAGCGAACCGTGTCTGCTCCTCGTAGAACAGTCACTACGGCAGGGCGTGTTCTTATCAAATCTACATGGAGCGTATGCACCGGATCGTCTACTACCGATCTGTCATCGTATGCCAGCACTTTGTCTCCGTTGCGAAAACCCACCTCTTGCGCCAAGGGCGTACACTCTATGCCATACAAAGCGTCCTCTGTGCGTATGTATTCTTCTCCCCACGTATATAGTATGAAACCGTACAAAATGACAGCCAATACAATATTGAACAAAACGCCGCCTGCCATAACAAAAAACCTTTGCCAGGCCGGCTTACTACGAAACTCCCACGGCTTAGGTTCCTCTTTCAGGCTGTCTTTGTCCATAGATTCGTCTATCATGCCTGATATTTTACAATAGCCACCAAAAGGCAACCATCCAATACCATATTCTGTATGAGAATTTTTAGGCTTATACTTGATCAAACTAAACCACGGGTCAAAAAACAAATAAAATTTGTCTACCCGTATTTTAAACAAACGGGCAAAAAGAAAATGTCCCAGCTCATGAATCAAAATTAAAAGGGACAGAGCCAGGATAACTTGTGCAATCTTTACTAATATCTCCATAGTATCAACAACTTAACAACAAATGTTGTGCCACCCTCCATGCTTCACAGTGTGTATCTTGCAACTGGCTGAAAGAAGGATTTGACACAACGTCTATTTTTTCCAGCGTTCCGGAAATCAATTTGGGTATGGCTACAAAACCAATTTGTTCTTTTAAAAAAGCATCTACTGCCACTTCGTTGGCCGCATTTAACGCACAAGGGATATTTCCTCCCGTTTTAAGTGCTTGGTATGCCAAAGTCAGGCAAGGAAACCTATCTGTAGGTGGTTCATAAAATTCCATAGAACGAAAATCCGAAAGGTCCATACGCGGAGCTTCGGGGAAGTCCACCCTCCGCGGATAGGACAACGCAAACAAAATGGGCAGCCTCATGTCCGGACGTCCCATCTGCGCCTTAATGACGCCGTCAGAAAACTGCACCATAGAATGGACCAATGACTGGGGATGGATCATGACTTCTATCCGCTCCAGGGGTTGACCAAAAAGCCAAAAAGCTTCCATCACCTCCAATCCTTTATTCATCAAAGTAGCAGAATCTACCGTTACTTTCGTCCCCATATCCCAAGTAGGATGAGCCAAAGCCTGTGCTTTGGTAACCTTTTTCAGATCTTCTGCAGGCCATTTGAAAAACGGGCCACCGGAAGCTGTCAGTATCATCTTTTCCACTATTGCCTGTTCACCCAAAAGGCACTGAAAGATGGCTGAATGTTCACTGTCAACCGGCAAAATTTCTGCCCCCACATTATGGGCTTCCCGCATAACCAAATGCCCGCCGGCCACCAGACTTTCTTTATTGGCCAAAGCCAACGTTTTTTTATTTTTTAATGCGGCAAGAGAAGGTCCCAAACCGGCAAATCCCACCAAAGCATTCAATACCAAATCTATAGAAGGCCAGTGTAGTGTTTCTTCAATCGCTCCATCTCCGTACAAAACTTGGATTTCTGTTCCGGCAAGCGCTTCTTTTGCTTGTTTCCAGGCGGCCTCCTCTGTAAGAACAACCGCTTTCGGTTGAAATTCCAGGGCTTGTGCAATCAACACTTGAGCCGACTTTCTGGCTGTCAGAACATGTGCTTTAAAAAGGTTCGGATACCTCTTAACAATATCCAATGCCTGAACACCTATAGACCCGGTAGACCCTAAAATAGCAATACGTTTTTGAAGTGTCATATCAGAAATGAATATAGTCTGCCGGATTTAAGGGTTTTCCTTTATGCCAAAGCTCAAAGTGCAAATGAAAGCCGGTAGAATACGTCCCGTGGCTGCCTACAACGCCTACTACAGAACCGGCTGTAACGGCATCACCTACCTTCCTAAACAACTGCGAACAATGTTTATATATAGACAACAAATTGTTTTCATGCTGGATTTGAAGGATATATCCAAACTCATCTGTCCAAGACGCAAAGTTTACCGTACCGTCCAAAACAGCATAAATCACAGCATTTTCCGGAGCTGCTATATCTATGGCGTAGTGGTTTTCAGCCGGGTTAAATCCTGCCGTTACCAAGCCTTTGATAGGAGGAAAGAAATGCAATCCTTCCATTTGCAAATTGCCTCCACGCAAACTGCTTAAAGTTTGCTGTTCTTTGAGTTCCGCTGTAAGACGCAGCAAAGAATCCTCCTGAGACCTGGCGCCCACAGAAATTTCCGGAATTTCCGACAATTGGTTTTTAGGCAAAATATCTCCCGGAGCAACGGGGTCTTCATCTGCCAATACTTTTTGCAAATTTGTAAGGTGTACCTCCCACAAATGAACTACTTTTTCTAGTGAGTCTGCACGCAAAGCGTTCCTCATCATCACTTCTCGCGTTTGTGCGTTGGGATACCCGGGAATAACTTCTTTCAAAGGCGTATATATAAACAAAAGCGTTATACCCGTAATGAGTACGGCTAAAAGTCCTATCACCACCAAAAGCAAATGAAATACAGAGAATTTCACCGTGTACACCTGCTTGTGAGACTCTTTGTCAAAAACACCAAAAACATACCTTTCTCTGAGCGTCTTTCTCCTGAATTGTCCGGACTTCATACACATGCTTTATTCCAACAAATGTACAAATCATTTTCCAATTTGTGTTACCTTTGCACCATGGGCAGGATCCTGGGTATTGACTACGGACAAAAAAGAGTAGGTATTGCAGTAAGTGATCCGCTGAACCTTTTTGCCATTCCTCTGCAAACTGTTGCAGTGGATAAAGTAACGGATTTCTTAAAAAAGTACCTGCAAGAACAACAAGTTTCCATATTTGTAGTAGGGTACCCCAAGAACCTGAACAACACCCCGTCCCAAAACGCCCCTCGTGTAACGGCTTTTGTCACCCACCTGAAAAGGACTTTTCCGGATATTCCGGTTGTGTTGGTAGACGAACGTTTTACCTCAAAAATGGCTTTTCAAGCCATGATTGACGGCGGTATGAAAAAAAAGGACAGGCGTAACAAAGCCAATGTAGACAAAATCAGTGCGGTACTGATTTTGCAAGAATACCTTCAAAGCAACAAGACATGATATTGCCCATCTATATATACGGATCAACCGTTCTAAGGCAAGTAACCCGGGATATTACACCGGATTATCCCAACTTGGAATCCCTTATGGAAGACATGTGGGAAACGCTCTATTATGCAGACGGAGTAGGATTGGCCGCCCCTCAAATAGGGCTGTCCATCCGCCTGTTCATGGTAGACGGGAGCGAGCTTTCAGAAGACCGTCCTGAACTGAAAGATTTTAAAAGAACCATCATCAATGCACGTCTTTTGGAATCAAGTGAAGAAACAATCACCCTTCAGGAAGGGTGCTTAAGTGTGCCCAAACTGTTTGCAGATATTGAACGCCCCACAAGCGTAAAGTTGGCCTATTTAAACGAACGTTTTGAACCTGTGGAAGAATGGTTTCACGGCATGGCTGCCCGTATGGTCCAACATGAATACTCCCATCTGGAAGGAGAATTGTTTACAGACCTGGCAACGCCCATCCGTAAAAAAATGTTGCAAAGCAAATTGCAAGCCATTGCCAAAGGACAAGTAAAGGCTTTTTACAAAACAAAGATTGTTCAATAATGAGTGTTTTTCACGCTTACGATATCAGGGGAGTTTACGGAGTAAACTTGCTCCCGGAAATGGTATACAAAATGGGCTTCTTTCTGCCCACCGTCTTAAAAACAGAAATCATTGCCGTAGGTCGCGATTGCCGCGAATCTTCACCGGATATGTTTAAATACCTTGTCAACGGCATATGCGACGCAGGTGCCCATGTAGTAGACTTGGGCCTTGCCACCACTCCTATGGTGTATTACGCCACCGGAAAATACGATTTTGGAGGCTCCGTACAAATAACTGCTTCTCACAACAACGCAGAGTACAACGGCCTAAAAGTGTCTTCCGCCAAAGCCATGCCCGTAGGATACGACAACGGACTAAACCTTTTGGAAGAATACGTCCACAACCACACCCCAAAGCTTGTCAAAACGCGCGGAACCGTATCTGCTTTGGATATCAAAGAAGAATACTTCAAGTTTCTCTCAAAATGGGTACCTGAAAACAGAAAACTAAAAGTAGGGATTGATGGTTCCAACGGAATGGCCGGATTGTTTGTCAAAAAACTGTTGGGAACTAAAAACGTCTTATACATAAATGAAGAATTGGACGGTCGTTTTCCCAACCATCCGCCCAACCCGCTTGTACCGGAAAACATCAAACAACTACAAGCTCTTGTGAGAGACAAAACATGCGACATAGGCATTATTTTTGACGGAGACGCAGACCGAGTCATGTTTACAGATGAAAACGGGACATTCGTATCTCCCGATTTGATTATAGCCCTGTTAGGCCACCATTTTTTAGACGGCACACCCACCCGGGTCCTACAAGACATCAGATCTTCCAAAGCCATTGGAGAGTACTTGAAGCCTATGGGAGCAGAAATGCATACGTGGCGTGTAGGAAGGGCATTTGCGGCTCCAAAGCTTAAAGAAATAGACGGCCTCTACGGAGGAGAACTGGCCGGTCACTACTATTTCAAAGATTTCTTTTATTCAGACAGTGGATTGTTAGCTTCTTTGCTGGTGTTGCGCGTTTTAACGCAACTGAACAAGCCCTTTTCCAAAATCATAAGAGATATTAAAAAGTACGAAAGCTCAGGTGAAATCAACTTTAAGATAGACAAAAAACAGGAAGCCATGGACGCTCTCAAAGAGTATTTTTCATCACAAGAAGAACCCATGGCGTTTTTTGACTTTGACGGGTACCGAGTAGAATTTGCCGAATGGTGGTTTAATGTCAGACCTTCCAATACAGAGCCTTATTTACGCTTTATAGCAGAGGCACGCGGAGCCGATTTGTTGCAAGAAAAATTGCAGGAAATGAGAAATGTATTAGACCCTTTTATATAAAACCATGACAAAAAACCTGGAACTGGACAAAGGTAACATCCCCGGTCTTCTATTCAAATATGCGCTTCCCGCCATCATTTCCATGACGGCAGCCAGTATATACAACATGGCAGACGTGATGTTCATAGGCCGAGGAGTCAATGCCATGGCCATAGCCGGACTGTCGTTGACTTTGCCGCTCATGAACATTTCGGCTGCCTTTGGTTCCATGATTGGAGTAGGAGCTTCTACGCTTGTATCTGTCAAGCTAGGTCAAAAGGACAAAGTAACGGCAGAAAAAGCGTTGGGAAACGCCGTTACATTAAATACCATTATTGGAATTTCATACTCCATCATAGCTCTTATCTTTCTGGAACCCACCTTGTATTTCTTTGGAGCCAGTGCTCAAACATTGCCTTACGCCAAAGAGTACATGCAAATCATATTGGCCGGGAATGTCATTACTCACATTTATCACGGATTGAATGACAATTTACGTGCAAGCGGCTATCCCAAGAAAGCCATGCTGGCTACCCTTACGGCCGTGACTACCAATCTGATTCTGGACCCGTTGTTTATCTTTGGATTTAAATGGGGAATCCGCGGAGCGGCTATTGCCACCGTTATATCACAAGCCGTAGCCTTAGGTATTGTGGTACATCACTATACAAGAAAAGATTCCATCATCAGATTTAAGAGAGATATTTTCACCATTCAAAAGGGGATGCCGCGCAACATCGTTTCCGTAGGGTTGGCTCCTTTTTTGATGAATATTGTAAACAGTCTGATTATCATAATTATAAACCGTTCTTTTCTGAAGTTCGGCGGAGATTATGCCGTAGGAGCCTACGGAATAGCCAACCGTATGGTTTTCCTTTTCATCATGATCATATTTGGGTTTAACCAAGGGATGCAGCCTTTGGTAGGCTTTAACTACGGAGCTAGAAAATACAAACGAGTTACGGAAATCTACAAGCTGACGGTTCTTTGTGCTTCCTGCATAAGTATGCTGGCGTTTATCATAGCGCAATTCTTTCCTCATGCAGCCGTCAAGCTGTTTACAAACGACCCAACTCTTATAAAACTTACCGTTGAAGGCCTGCGTATTGATTTGGCTGCTTTTCCACTAGTTGGCCTGCCTATTGTTACATCAAATTTTTTCCAGGCCATAAGAAAACCCGGTAAAGCTATTTTTCTGTCCCTTACACGTCAAGTCATTTTCCTAATTCCGGCGCTTTTGATCCTTCCTCGATTTTTTGGAGTAATCGGTGTGTGGGCCAGTATGCCTATATCGGATGCCGCTTCTTTTGTGGTGGCTACCGTGTTGATAATTAAACAAATGAAAGAGTTCAGAACGTATGATGAAAGCTAAAATTAACAGTACCGTCACATTGGGCCGTCAGCTGGGAAGCGGCGGCTACACCGTGGGTAAAATGATTGCTTCTGCCCTGGGCCTTGCATTCTTTGACAAAGAACTTCTATACCACGCTGCTCAAGAAAGCGGCTTGTGTGAAGAAGTATTTGAAAACGCAGACGAAAAAACATCTACCGGCCTTTCCAGAATCTTGAATGTCCAAAACCCCTTTGGGCTGGCTTTTTTTGATCCTATGAATACTCCCCTTTCCAGAGATAGAATCTTTAATATCCAATCTGAAGTCATCAGAAAACTGGCTCAACAGCAACCGTGTCTGTTTATAGGCCGCTGTGCAGACTACGTACTACGTGATGTGCCCGGACTCAGAAGCCTGTTCATCCACGCTCCTTTGTCTGTACGCATATCCAACATAGCGGAAAGCAAAGGTATTACACACAAAGAAGCTGAGAGTCTCATTGTGCGGGGAGACAAAAACCGTGCAGCGTACTACAACTATTTTACAAATAAGGAATGGGGCAGAGCCGAATCTTACCACTTTTCTCTTGATTCAGGACTGCTTGGATTGGAGCGCTGTGCAGAAGCAGCTGTAGACTTAATAAAAAATTATTGGTAAATTCCTAACAATCATTATCTTTACCTATACAACTGCAAAACCTTATAGGTACAATTATGAAAAAAATTATCACTGTTCTCCTCATCAGCACATCGGGTTTGTTGATGAGCGGATGTGACTGGCTCTTTGATTTTGAAGACAATGAGTCGGCAGACTATACAGCCTGGGAAATCCTTGTATCTCGCTATCCTGAATTTAACGGTTTTCCGCCCATGGCCGGAAGTATCACTTTATTGGAATACAACAACGACAATCCGTTTATTACATGGATTGAGGTTGCCGTTACAACAAAAAATGCGGAAGCCTATATTAAAGTACTGAAAAACAACAAATTTAAAAAACCATCCGGCGAACATAATTTCGACGTGCAATACATGAGTCCGGACAGAATAGGACACTACTGGCGGTATGTCGGCTTCTATAAACCCGACGCGGCCGGAATAACCAAAATTATGTTTAGTAATTTACCATGAGGAAATACATAACTTTATTATTGATTGGAATGGCCGGTCTGTTGATAGGCGGATGCGACTGGTTTGAATCCGGGGAAGGGAATGGTAATCAAGCTGATTATGCAGACTGGAATCTGTTAATTATGCAATATCCCATCCTTAAAGCGTTCCCGGATTTTATGGGATCGGTGACCTTTCTACAACACCAAAAGCAACTTCCTTTATATGAGATTATTATCATCTCTACACAAGATCAATACGTAGACAATTATATTAAAGTGCTGAAAAACAATGGTTTTACAACAAGTCCTTCCGGTCATAATTTCAAGGTACAACTTAAAAGTTCAAAACGACTGGGGGCATATTGGCGATTCGTAGGATTTTATCCTTCAGACTATCCGGGGTACACAGACATTACCTTTTCCAGCACACAATAACTAATAACTAATGCTATGAAAAAAACAATTATTTATGTATCACTAATATTGGTAGCTTTACTGGCTGCTCCCGCTTGCGAATGGCTATGGGAGTTTGATTTTGACAATAGTGATTGGGAGGAACTTTGTGAAGAATACGATTTTCTGAATATGTATCCTTCATTTGACTTTCCTTTTAAATACCTAAGTTATTTTGAACACGATGTCAGCAACTACGAGAGCCAAAACGTAAACATTCGCACCCAAATAAAAAATGCAGACAAATATCTGGAAGTCATAAAGGCCAAAAATTATACGTTTTACTCAGAAAACGAAGGAGTTACCAGTTACATAGGGCCCAAGGTGGGTAACAGACAGTACCATGTGAATTTTCAACACTTTGATAACAAAGAAAGGAACATCGGGTTTGTGCTCATCACCACTTGGTAACAACCTATTCCAATCCTTCCGGTAGAAATAGCTCCAGTGATTTGTTGCGGTGGTTTGTCTTTTTGACAAAAGTGGGATGAAACGGCAATAAAGTACTTGTTCCGTCTTCAAAGGTCAGTTCCAGACAAGGATTCATGGGGTAATCAAAAAATTGGGAAACGACACCTTTCCTCATACCTTCTTTTTCTGTCTTTGCACGAAAAGCATATCCTACCAAACGGCTGCCATCGGCTTCATCTGCTGCAGTTTCCACCTTAACCAACAACGTACTGCCTACCCATTCGGCTGCCAAACGCTCCGTTGAATAATTTTCAAAACATACGACGGCTTTGTCGTTTCCCACAAATTGTAAAGACGTAATATAAAAAGGAACCGGTATTCCATCTACCCAGATGTATACCGGTTCTTCTTCTGTCCATTGTTCCAAGAACGTTTGGGGGGCTTTGGGGTGGAATTTTAGAAACAATTCCCCTTCCTTGCCATAGGTTTTTCTGACAGTTGCCAGTGGTAAAAACCTTTCCCTCTTCATTTCAAGTTATTCGGCGGCTTGCTCTTCTGCTTCAGCAGCAGCTGTGTCTTCCGGAGCAACCGTGCCTTCAATCTCGGCAATGGCTTCTTCTGCTTTTGCTGCAGCTTCTGCAGCAGCAGCTGCCAATTGGGCGGCTGCTTCTTCACGTTTGGCCAACAAGGCTTGAGCGCGTTCTTTATTGATTACGGACTCGGCTTCCAAACGTTTCTTTGCATCTTCACTTGATTCTTGGGCCAACCTGTTCTTTTTCTCCTGTACCTTAGCTTCTTTTTCTTTCATCCAAGCTTCCCATTTGGTGTCGGCCTCTTCTTGCGTAAACGCATTTTTAGCCACACCTTCCTGCAAGTGTTTTCTCAGCAACACGCCTTTGTACGACAAAAGTCTGCGTGCTGTTACAGTAGGCTGAGCTCCCACGTTTAACCAATACAAAGCCCTGTCAGCATCTAAAGTGATCTCTGCAGGGTCTGTATTTGGGTTGTATTTTCCAAGGGTTTCAATCCTTCTTCCGTCACGCGGTGCACGTGAATCAGCTACTATAATGTGAAAATAAGCGTAGGTTTTTTTGCCATGGCGGGCAAGACGAATTTTTACTGCCATACTCTTTTTTTAAGTTACTAAATCTTGTTAACTTCCTAATCTTCCCGAGAAAAGGTGGGCAAAGATATGGGTTTTTACGCTCATCACAAAATTTTTATCTGCGTCTTCCTCCTCTTCTATAAGATTCGCTTCTTCCGTACGCCCCTCTCCGGTCATAATCGCCCCTTCTACCTCTACCGTAAGATTCGGGCCGTACCTCCTGATACCTGTCACGTGGCAAAGCGTCATAAGCTTTCTGTTGTTCCTTGGTAAGCAGTTTTCTGACTTCATCTCTTTGCTTATCGCGCAATTTGATCATTTCATCGCGGATGTTGTCTTTCGTTTCAAATTCATACGTAGCGCGACGGTTGTTTCTCAACTGTTCCATCTGCTCTCTGTGAGTAGCTTCCAAAGCTGTAATCTTTTGGACTTGTTTGTCCGTCAAACCTTCTATGTACTCTGTACATGACCCTCTATTATAAGAGGCCGGCACTCTTCTGCCCCTGGATCCGGGACCTTGCGCCCACATAGAAAAAGAAAGAGTCATCAACAAAAGTGTTGTACCTAAAATTTTTGTTTTCATGATTGCAATTGTTAATTGGTTTTGCCTATAAGACACAGCTACAACTTAAAACTTGCGCTTGTACAAAGTAAACAATTCTTTTTGCAAATTTTGACGTGCTCTGAACAGCAAAGATTCCACAGAAGACACAGACGTTTCCATCACATCGGCTATTTCTTTATAAGACAGATCTTCATATTGGCTCAAAACAAATGCTTTTTTCTGCCTTTGTGGCAACGCGTCGATGGCTTTTTGAAGGACTTGCCGTTTCTCTTGATTGTGGAGCACTTCCAACGGATCTGCGTCTGTTGCCGAAACGTTCCATTGCTCCATTTGTTCTTTATCCGGCAAGAGAGCTCTTTTATGACGGCGGTTATCACGCAAGTGGTTTAAAGACTTGTTTAAAGCTATTCTATACAACCATGTTGAAAGTTTGGACTTAGATTGAAATTTTTGAATAGAACGGTACACTTCAATAAAGACTTCTTGCGTCACATCGTCGGCATCGGCTGCATTGTGCAATACCCCCATACATACGCGAAATACCATGTCCCCGTATGTATCAACCAGCTCTTTAAAAGCAGATTCTTCTCTTTTTTTTAATCTTTCAACAATATTTGTATCCAAAATTCTGTAAAAAACAATATATTTGACACAAGAGCCGGCTTTTTCCTGCGCAAGTTTTTGCAAGAGTATGTGTCAAACATACAAAATATAAGAAAATGGACTGTAAAGCAACAGAAAAGAAATTGATCTTCTACATAGAAAACACCCTGCCAAAAGGAGAGTCTTCTGTTGTGCAAGACCATCTGAGCACCTGTTCCGCTTGCAGCCAAAAGTTGGCTTATTTGCAAGAAACGCTTTCCTATATAGAAACAGAAAAGGCTCTGACTCCAAAACCTTTCCTATACACGCGCACAATAGGACGTATGCAGCAACAGGTTGTACCGGAAAAACTGGGGGGCGTCAAATGGCTGAAGCCTCTAGCTGTTGCGGCTGCTCTCCTGGTAGGACTGTTCTTTGGGTTCTGGATGGGGCAGTCGTCTGTTACGCAACCGCTCCCGGATCCGGATATCGTGTACGAAGTAGCGTACATCTTCCACGAAGCACCTATGGAACAGGTAGAGGCATTGTTTTTAGAAGACATCTTTTAAGTAATCGGTATGCGTAAAATTCCCCATACGGTATGGATTGTTCTGGTAGTCTTTCTGCTGGCAACCAATGTAGCTTTTATAGTAACATCCCGGAAACAACGTATCAATACGGAGCAGGAATACGACCTGTTGACAGATTCTATTGCTGCCTCTGAACAAGCAACTCTTGAAGATTTTATTCCACGCCCGGGCACAATCGGTCTCCTAATTAGAGAATTACACCTTACTCAAGAGCAGCAAGAGCGCTTCAGGCAATTTCACAGGGCATTCAACCGCTCGGCAAACGATCTTCTAATCCAAATGGGAACGACCCGTTCCGCTATGGCTAAGGAATTGAAAGCATCCAACCCCAACAAAGAAGCTTTGGACACACTGGCCCACGATTTAGGAGAAAAACATAAAGAACTGAAATTGCTTACGTTCCAATATTATTTTCAAATGAAAGAGATATTGGATTCAGAGCAGCAAAAACTTTTTATAGACGTGTTTAGCAATATTCTTTCCGAGCCTGATATCCGCTTGCAAACACCTCGGCAAGGACCAAGGATGGGAGTTCGACCGCAACCACCAAGGTACCTTGACAGTTCTTCAACAAATACCCGCAGAGGCGGCCGAGGGCGAAACGTCAGGTAAGGCAACAACGCGCAGCTTCCGTCACATGATCCAAGAAGCAATGGAGAAGTAAATCAACACTCCGCAAATATCTGCAATAGAAGTAATCAACGGAGCACTGGCCGTAGCCGGGTCCAAACGGAATTTGGTGAACAAGAAAGGCAGCAACAATCCTATAAGACTTCCCGTCATTACAATTAGCAACATAGACAAGGCCACCACCAGAATGATTTCCGGCGCCCTAAAACTAGCTATAGCGGCTACTCCTGCCGCCATAGTGACACCTAGTAGAAACGATATTATAAATTCCTTGCCAATCAATTTGTACCAGTCAGATACCTTTACATCCCCGATGGCCAAAGCCCGAATCATTAAGGTAGCCGATTGAGAACCGGCATTGCCTCCGCTATCAATAAGTAGAGGTAAAAAGAAAACAAGTGATACTACCGTTTGAATAAGAGATTCAAATGAAGAAATAGCCGCTCCGGAAAAAATGTTCACAAATACTAAGGCCAACAACCAAACAATTCTGTTTTTATACATACCCCAAGCCCTCTCTTTCAGAGGATTGGCTATGGATTGCTGGATGGATCCAAACTTGTGAAAGTCCTCCGTAGATTCTTCCTCAGCCACGTCCATGATGTCGTCAAACGTCACAATCCCCAGCAAAACCCCTTCGCTGTTCAGGACGGGAAGCGCCACGCGGTCGTAGTCCTGAAAAGCTCCAATGGCTGTTTCCTGATCGTCCATCGCATTGAGTGCCACAAAACGGTAGTCCAACAAATCTTGAACCTTTTGCTGCGGATCTGCCAGAATCAATTCTTTAATCCGTATGTCGTCAACCAGCTTCCACTCTTTGTCTACTATGTAAACAACGTTTAACGTTTCCGAATCTTTTCCGTACACTCTGATGTGAGCAAAAGCCTCTTCTATGGTATGTTCCGGATTGACGGCCACGTATTCGGGCGTCATCAAACGACCAATACTGTCTTCCGGATACCCCAGCAGGCGGATGGTGGTGTTGCGTTCTTCAGGCGACAAGAATTGTATCAGACGCTGGCTGATGGTGCCGGGAAGTTCTTCAAAGAAAGCCGTTCTGTCGTCAGGCTCAATATCGTTGAGCAACGTTGACAACTTTTTCACATTCCGAGCCATGCTTTCAATAATCTCTTCCTGCATATCGTGAGAAAGCAGCTGGAACGTTTCTTTAGCCAATTTCCGATTTAACAGACGGAAAAGAAGCACGTCATCCCCGTCGGGGGCGTCTTCAATAATTTCAGTAATCTGAACGGGATCAATGTCGTTCAGCTCTACCTTCAGTTCTTTCCAATCTTTGTTTTCAATGAGTTGTTCGAACCTGGTTTTGATATCAACCATAATCTTGTCTCCTAACAATTAAATACTGTAAGGAGACATAATTCTCCCCTTACAGCAGCATGATACTACAACTATGATAAGGGCTCTCGTCCATTCTTCACATGATTTTTTAATATCTGTCAAAGATAGAGATTCATTACCAGAGTAACAAATACTGGATAAGAATAGCACCATTAAGAAAATTTTAACTGTTTTACTAAGGATTCCTTATAAAGATTCATTTACATTTAAGCTGGAAAAACAATTTTTAGCTCAATGAAAAAAATAATTTTAAAAACCTTCTTACTCTTCTTCATTGTAGTAGCTTCTTCTAGCCATTTGCATTCACAAAGACTTAGAGATTTTGGAATCACACCGGGTATATTCAAAACGGGGAAAGAGAATGCCATTACTGATGTTAAAGGAGTAACTGTAGGACACGTAACCTGTATTGTAGGTGATAGTATTCGTACAGGTGTTACAGCAATTGTTCCACATCAAGACAATATTTTTAGAAACAAAATACCGGCTGCGATTTATACAGGCAATGGTTTTGGGAAATTAGCCGGATACACTCAAGTTCAGGAACTGGGGAACATTGAAACACCTGTGATTTTAACAAATACACTGAGTGTGGCAGCCGGGCTGGATGGCTTAATAACATATACTTTGCAACAACCGGGAAATGAAAATGTTCGTTCCGTAAACGGTGTCGTAGGAGAAACAAATGATAGCCAGTTGAACCATATAAGCGCTCGTTTTATTACTCCGGAAATAGTTCTAGAAGCCATTGAGAACGCCAAGAGCGGTCCTGTTGAAGAAGGAGCTGTAGGAGCAGGTACAGGTACTAGAGCTTTTGGGTACAAAGGCGGCATTGGTACATCTTCACGCGTTTTACCAAAGAGCTTAGGCGGTTATACAGTAGGTGTGATAGTTCAATCAAATTACGGTGGTGTACTTGAAATTGCCGGAGTTCCTGTGGGCCCTCTACTTGGGAAATACAGTTATAAAAACGATGTACTACAAGATGTCGATGGGTCATGTATGATGGTTGTCATTACAGACGCCCCGGTAGATTCTAGGAATTTGGAGCGGATAGCAAAGAGAGCCATGTTAGGACTTGCTAAAACAGGGGGTATTGCTTCCAATGGAAGCGGTGATTATGTAATTGCTATGTCGGTATATCCGGACAACCTTATCAATGAAAAACAGCCGTTTTATACCTCGAGCGTATTGCACAACAGCGCCATGTCATCGCTTTTCTTGGCCACTATAGAAGCAACAGCAGAGGCCTTGTGGAATTCCTTATTTATGGCTCAAACAACAAAAGGATACAAAGGAAGAATTGTTCCTCAAATACCTGTTGACGAAGTTGTTAGAGTTTTAAAACAATCCAGATATTTTGAAAAATAGTGACTTTTACAAGATGAGACCAAAATCAATTTTAGGTGTTTTAGGTGGTATGGGTCCGGCTGCTACTGCAGATTTTATGCTCCTTTTGTCAAAAAGAGCCCCGGCATCTTGCGACCAAGAACACCCGGAAACAATTGTTTATTCTAATACAATCACGCCTGATAGAACTTCTTTCCTACTTGGTACGGGCCCCTCACCCGGTGCAGAGATCAAACGAGGAATTGAAGCTTTATACAAGTGGGGTGCAGATGTTTTGGCAGTACCCTGCAATACAGCTCACTACTTCCTAGATGAGTTGATTTCAGAAGGTTTGATGCCTCTTCCTCTCATACATATCATACAAGAGACAATAAAGGCAGCGGCTCGCATTTCACCGGACGGAGCTTGGCTTACTGCAACAATGGGTACTATAAAAACAGGACTGTATCAAAAGCATGCAGAAGTATTGGGTTATACCTTCCGAATTCCTTCTCAAGAGCAAAATGATTGTATACAACGTACAATTGATTTGGTAAAAAGCGGTGAATACGAAAAATCCGGAAAGCTCTATAAAGGAATTATAGAAGAGCTTTGGTCAAGTGAAAAGATACCGATAGTTTGTGCTTGTACTGAACTTCCAATAGCATATGATTACACCGGGCTAGATAAAAACCATGCAATATCTTCTTTGCATGCGTTAGCTGATGCCTGTATTGAACATCTTTACAATCCGGAGACTAACAAATAACAAAAACAATAACATGCGAACTAAGAAATTAGCAATTCACTGGCAAATACTCATAGCCATCTTGCTTGGTGCTCTTTTTGGAGTGTTTTTATCTGAACACATAAAATACATTCAGTGGGCCGGAGATATGTTTCTTCGTGCTCTAAGAATGATCATCATACCTATAATATTTACCTCACTCACTATGGGTGTTGCAAGCATTGGCGGCTCGGCAGATCTTGGAAGAATAGCCGGAAAGACCTTTGCTTTTTATATTTCCACAACACTTATAGCAGCTACTTTGGGTTTGGTTTTGGTGAATATTTTCCAACCGGGAGTAGGTGCCGATGTTGGTCTTTCAGAAAGTGTTGAATCCATTGCAGCTACTGAATCGTCATTTATAGATCAAATTGTAGGCATTATTCCTGCAAATATTTTTGCAGACATGGCTGATGGAAACATATTGCCGCTTATCTTCTTCTCTATCTTATTTGGTTTCTTTATTACTAGAGTGGGAGAGAAATCTAAGAGTTTCCTAGTTGACTTCTTTAGCAGCACATACGATGTTATTATCAAGATAACGATGTTCATCATCCGTCTTGCACCCATTGGAGTCTTTGCCATTGTAGCCACCATGATAGGAAAGCAAGCAGGGGACATGAATAAATTGGTTAAAACTCTAAGCAGTCTTGGACTTTTTGTTGGTATTGTTTGGGCAGGGTGCCTTATTCAGACATTCATTATACTACCTGCCATAGTTCGGTTTGTAGGTAAAGCCAACCCATGGAAACACATGAGCAAGATGTCTACAGCAATCCTCACAGCATTTTCCACTTGTTCATCAGCGGCAGCTCTACCAATATCACTTCGCGACACGCAAGAGAAGGTTGGGGTCTCCAATAAAATTGCAAGTTTCACTCTGCCTTTAGGCGCCACTGTGAATATGAACGGAACAGCCTTATACGAAAGCGTAGCCGTGCTGTTTATTGCTCAGGCTTATGGCATTGAACTAACTATTGTTCAACAAGTAATGGTAGTGGCAACTGTTCTTTTAGCTGCTATTGGTACGGCCAGCATACCTATGGCCGGTTTGGTTATGATTTCCGTAGTCCTGTCAGCGGTTGGACTACCATTAGAAGGTATAGGCCTTGTGCTTGCTGTTGAACAGCTTTGTGATATGCCGCGTACCGCTACAAACAGTTATGGTGATATGTGTGCAGCGGTCGTAATTGCGAAATCTGAAGGAGAAGTTTTAAAAATTTAATTTGTTAGTACATTATTAACAATAACATTAACAAGTCCCCTATGGCAAACTCTTAACTTTATATGTAATATTTTAATTAATTGTATCTATTATGAAAAGGAGGTTATTCGTATTTCTCACTTATATGCTTTGCTTCACTTTATCGGCATTTGCACAGAAAACTATCACGGGAGTGGTACTTGACGGAGCTGCAAATAATGAACCGATGCTAGGTGTGGCAATTGTCATTAAAGGTACTTCTGTCAGCACTCAAACAGATTTTGACGGCAAATTTTCTATCTCAACCAAAGATGGAGATGTATTAATATTTAGTTTTCTAGGTTATAGTACAAGAGAGGTTGTCGTAGAGGGAGATACTCCTCTTGCTGTTGTACTGGAACAAGATGCTACATTGCTCGATGATATTATTGTAGTTGGATATGGTGTGCAGAAAAAGAGCGACGTTACGGGTGCAGTGGCATCTCTGAATAAAGATGTTCTTGAAAACAGACCGGCTCCCAATCTTGTTACAGCGTTACAAGGCTCTATTCCGGGACTGAAAGTTGAATTATATGGTTCTGATGCAGAGGGAAGTAAGAGTTCTACCGTTATTAGAGGCAGCAACTCTATTAATGCAGGCAATGCCCCTCTTATCATCCTGGATGGTGCACCTTATTACTTCAGCTGGTCTGAATTGAACCCGGATGATATCGAGTCTATAGAGGTGTTAAAGGATGCTTCGTCTGCCGCTATTTACGGTTCCCGAGGCGCCAACGGCGTTATCCTGATTACAACCAAGAAAGGACAGAGCGATAAGGCGAGGGTGAACTACCATGGTTATATGACTGTTTCAGATGTATATGAACTTCCAAAGATGATGGACGGCGACACCTTTTATTATTATAAAAACGAGGCGGTCGGAGACTTCACTCTTACTGAGCGCAATACATTTCTAAGCAAAAATTATGTGGATTGGGTAGGTCTTGCGTTAAGAACAGGTCTTAACCATTACCACACCATTTCTGTCAGTGGGAAAACAAAAGTCAATAATTACTTTGTTTCTTTTATTGCTTCAGACAATAAGGGAATTGCAAAAGGTAATGACTTTACAAAGTATTCCGGAAGAATCAACTTTGAGCAGGATATTGGCAAATGGGTAAAATTCAGTACAAATACTCAAATCAACTTTGTGGACAGAAGCGGCCACCACGTAGACTTCCAGTCTGCGTACTACATGAACCCTCTTGCTCAAGCATACAATTCTGATGGATCATTACGCTTGCAAACTTGGGAGGCTTCGACAGATGTGGCCAACCCCTTAGCTGAACTAAATGTTATTAACAGCAATATTCGTAGAACCCTTATGACCAACAACTCCTTAGATGTGAAGTTCCCCATTGATGGTTTACTATATAGGCTGAGCACCAATGTGCAGTTTGACTCAAGAGATGAAAACACGTATTATGGCAGAGACACCTACACCGGAGCAAGAAATAACGGGTTGCTTGAAATTTACGACTCATATTCGTCCAAATGGCTGGTTGAAAACATCTTAAGCTACACAAAAACATTTGGGAAACACAGCCTTTTCCTCACAGCTCTTTACTCTGCTCAACATCAGACAAGAGAGACAAACACCATAGAGGGGAGCGGATTTGGGAGTGATGTATTAACGTATTGGCAACCTGACAAAGCCACTGCTCTTACAGCCAGTGCCAGTGAATGGACAAAGACACACGTTTCGCAAATGTTAAGAGCAAACTATTCATTCGATTCCAGATACTTAATGACCTTAACAGTCAGAAACGACGGTTACTCCGGATTTGGAGAGGACAGAAAATACGGCCTCTTTCCATCGGTAGCCCTTGGTTGGAATGTGGTTAATGAACCATTTATTAAGGGAACAAAAATGGACAAATTGTTCAACCAACTTAAACTGAGGTTGTCTTATGGTATAAATGGTAACGAGGCTATTGACCCCTATGCAACGCTACCTAAATTAAGCACACGCAACTACTTAGGAGATGATTATTCTTCAGAATTTGGTTACTATCCTACAAAATTAGAGTCTCCGCTTTTAGGATGGGAGAAGACAACATCTTTTAATATTGGTTTAGATTATGGTATGCTGGCCAATAGAATATCGGGAACATTAGATGTCTATGATGCAAGAACAACAGATTTGCTTCTTGTTAAGACTATCCCGTCCATAAACGGGGCAAGCTCCATTTGGGAAAATATTGGAAAAACGCATAGCTATGGGATTGAGTTTGGGCTGCACTCCATCAATATCAGCAAAAAAGATTTTACATGGTCAACCAGTTTTATAATATATGCAAATAGAACAAAACTTGTAGACGTAGGATTGTATGATGAGAATGGGAATCCTATAGACGACGTTGCTTCAGGTTATTTCTTAGGCTGGCCTACAAACTGTTATTACGATTACGTCTTTGATGGTATTTGGCAAATTGGAGAAATTGACTCCAATACACCTTTACATTCGCAACCGGGTTATGTAAGATACAAAGATTTAGATGGTGATGGTGATATTACTCCGGAAAAGGATCAGATGGTCGTTGGTTCACGCGAAGCAAAATTTGATGCCAGTCTGACAAACACGTTTAGTTATAAAAACTTCTCGCTATCTGTCTATATGATAGGCCGATACGGCTCACTTACGCCTAACTATTTCGTAAACTCTCATACAGAGAGTTACAGAATCAACTTATACCATCGGGCATTCTGGTCAGAAACGTACCCTATTAACGAGTATCCTTCAAATACCAGGGATGCTTCCAGCAATCCAAAACGAGTACGTTTCTATAGAAGTGCGGATTTTATTAAGATTAAGGATGTAACATTGTCGTACAAACTACCTGAGAGGGTGTTACAACCATTGAGAATGAGCAAATTAGAGGTGTATGCGAACATGAAAAACTTATTCACTTTCACGAATTGGGTAGGACTTGACCCTGAATTTGTGGGCTCTTCCAGCCGGCAAAGATCTATACCTCAAACGAGGCAATATACACTTGGGCTAAAAGTTAGTTTTTAAAATTTTTACGTATGAAAAAAATAATCATTATAGCAATATTATTAGCAACCTGCTTTATTTCTAATTCCTGTACTAAGGATTTCTTAAAAGAGAGGCCGGTTGATGAGATTTATGCAAACAACCTTTTGGTTAATTACAGTGGGTTTTACAGTATGATCTCTGCTCAAAGAGGACTTATGAGGAACGAGCACGGACGTTTTAGCGCTACTGCTATTAGTCCAAACTCCGTTTTCAATGGGGGCTCAGATCTTTATTTTGGTAACCAAAGAATATCTACCGCAACATGGTGGAATTGGCCTAAGCTAATTACTCAGTTTACAGATGGTGTCGTTTTTAAAGAAATTTTCGATCAAATGTACACCATCATAAATGTAAGCAACATGATTATCAATAGAGCAGAAAATGACCTCGATGTAGACTGGGAGGGTGGTTCTGCCGAAAAAGATGAGAAAAATAAAACATCTATTATTGCTCAGGCAAAATTCTTTAGGGCGTGGGCCTACAGGCATTTAACTTATTGCTTTGGAGATGTTCCGCTTAGTTTAGACGAAATTACAGGATCAAATTACAGAACAGACTGGGATAGAGATCCTATCGAGAAAGTACGGGAAGCAATGATTGCAGATTTTCAATATTGTGTGGACCATTTGGACTGGCGCGTAGATGGAAACAACACAAAACCAAATCAAGCCATTTCAAGAGCTTACTTAGCAGAAACCTACCTTGCCATTGACCAGGTACAAAAGGCCGTAGATGTGTTGGAGCCGCTCTGTGAAGGAAACGAGTTTAGCCTAATGACAGCAAGGTTTGGCTCAAACGCAAACGAACCGGGCAATTGTTTTATTGATGTGTTCCGTAGTCCTCTCTATTCTGACGGCAATAACGAGGTGCTATATAGTTTCTTAAACGCAGAAGAGGAGTCTATCCCTTATGGGACAACCGGCATAAGTGAAGTACGCAATATGTTTAAAAACTATTACTCCTATTTAACGGAAGTATCTACACTCTCTCATCCCGATTATGAAGGTAAAACGATAGATCTCTTCTGGTCTTTGAACGGAGGTAAAGGCGCTTCCCGTCTAGCCGTACCAATAGGGGCCTGGAGACTGTACGAGTGGGACAATCAACAGGATAACGACATTAGGTATGACGAATATTCCGTTATGAAAAAGCTCTATTTTCTGAATACCAAAAATGAAGTATATGAGATTTTGGACAAAGATGGTAACAGTCCTATTGCCCTGGTACCTACAGCGGCTATGTTTGCGACTTCCGAAGGCACCATTAAAAATTATTTCCTGCCATCTACACGAAAATGGGATAATCTTCACTCTAACTTTGAGAGAGCAAGTACAGATTATTGTTTCCAAAATGTCTCTTATATGAGGCTGTCGGAACCATATCTGTTATATGCAGAAGCATTACACAAATTGGGAGATAACGAAGGAGCTGCAAAATGGCTGAATAAGATCCGCAGTCGTGCACAAGTCTCTTATGTAGCTTCATCTGATATCACAATGGATTTCATATTAGATGAGCGTGCCAGAGAGCTCCTTTGTGAGGGGCAAAGAAGACACACTTTGATGCGTGTAAGTCAGGCAAACGGTGGAGATGAACGAGACGTCGATAATTTCTTCAAACGGCGAATAAGAGACATTAACGAAGTGTGTGGACAAATTGAGGGTGGCACTTCTATGTTAGGCACTACAACAGTAAGTCACGGAGCAGAATTGTATGATACTCCGGTATTATTCCCTATTCCAAAGGTCTTTATTGATTCTAATACAAAGATTAAAATTAAACAAAACGAGGGTTATCCTACTTATTAAAACTTACACATAATGAATGACAATATTATTAAAGCTGCTATTTGTGCTATTTTATGCTGTACAGTAATAGCATGCGAAAAGGATGTAAAACCCGAACAAATCAATCCGGATGCATTACGGGTTCTTACAATCTCTGAAGTAAAAGATTTTAATGCAGGTACATTGACGGCAAAAGTGACAATTCCTGCTGTAGTAATGAGTAAATCAGAAGTTCTTGGAACAACAATGTTTACCATTCAGGATGGATACGAATCAAGAGATGGGATTTTAATAAATCACAAATCTACCCACAGTTATCAAGCCGGAGATAACATTTTAATAGACATAGATGGTTGCCAACTTAGTAAAGACGATAGCTTTTGTACCATAACAATTCCTAACGACAAGAGTGTCACAAAGAGCAACAGCACTACGGCTCCGTACGGTGCCATAATCATTGATAACACAAAGTTGCAAAGCGGAAATTTCCAATCTATGTATGTAGGCCTATCCGGTTATGAAGTAATTGAGGAGCAGATTTCAGAGAGCGTGGGAAAGACACTGAAATTCATAAATAAGGACAGCGATACAATTCGTGTAATTACACCGTCTACCGCCTCTTTTGCAGGAGAAATTGTTCCGGAATTGAGTGGAACAATAAAAGGTATAGCCTTATATCAAGACGGAGAATATGTCATAGTTCCACAAAACATTTCGGATTTTGCGCAATTGACAGAAAAACGTTTTAGAGTTCAAGGTGATAACCAAGCCATCCTTGTTTGGAGCGGAGGCCCGTCATTAGATAGTTTTGTTTCAGAAGCCTCTACCAATGAAGTAGAAGGTGCAGTATCTCTTGATGCCGATGGAACACAACCGGCCAACTGTTTTGTAATTGACAAACCGGGCATATACTCGTTCTATGCAAAGAACCCGTTAGGCGAGTATCCTGCAGGAATTCCGGAAGAAACACAGATTTACATTCATGTCCAAGAAGTTGGCGGAAATACAGTGGTGGGTTATGTTGACCCTGCAAGCAAGAAAATTCTTTGGACTTGGCACATTTGGACAAGCACTGTTTCTCTTGAAGACATGTCTTTGACACGCAATACTACTGCCACCGATAACAATCAAACGGTTACAAGGTCTATTGTTATGCTAGACAGATTGTTGGGAGCAGTAAATACAACACCCGGCACGGCAGGTCCTCACGGCTTATATTACCAGTGGGGCAGAAAAGATCCTATAATTGGTGTTGGAATTATTGGTCAGTTTAGCAGTACAGAGGATGAAAGTGAAACAGAAATTGGTGGAGCCGCCACTGCTTCATCCTCCATAAACAAGACCTATGTTGAAGATTGGTATTTTGATGATGGTGATGAAGAAACGAAAACACACCAAGGAGCAAGTGCGTACCCCACTCGCTATATCTCAAACAATGACAACGCCCCTTCTGTAGAAGATATAACATGGGCAGCTGTAGCAAATCCCTGTCCTTATGGCTATCATATTCCAAACAGTGATGAAAGCAAAGCAATATGGGGAGTAAATGCTTCATTAAATTATGGCGGCATGGAATTGGTATATCATGCAGACGGAACAACGGAAGGTATGGACACGGAAACCCATTTGGGTTTTGTACTTAAAGGTTTGGATGTTTGGTTCCCCAATAACGGGAATCGAGCAAGAAAAGCCGGGCGCATGCTAAACCTCGGAAGACAACATCACTACTGGTGTGATTATTTAAATGCTTCCGGTGCCAGCGGATATGCAGCAAGGATTAGAGACAATCAAATCAATCCGGGAGCTGCCATCAATAGAGGTAACGCCTGCAGTATCCGTTGCGTAAAAGATTATAAAGAAGAATAAATCATCATATGAAGTACACATACATTAAGAATATACTAATTGGTATCTTACTAATATGTACAACTGTTACGTGCTGCTGTCCATCGGAATCAAACGGTTCCGATGGACCCAATAACCATGAAAGCTCCCGGTATTTCCCGGGTAAAGACTGGGAAACAACATCACCGGAGACACAAGGGTATAGTTCAGAGAAATTTGCAGCTCTAAAAGCAGAGATAGAAAAAAAGTATTCTACTACTCATCTCATAGTAGTAGTGGAAGGAAAAGTTATTTTCTCTATGGGAGACCTCTCTCATAATGCAAGGATTGCTTCTTGTAGAAAAAGCTTACTGTCAATGCTTTATGGAAAGTATGTGGAAGACGGCACCATCAATTTGGATGCCACTCTAAAAGATCTGAATATTGATGATATTGACGGACTCTTGGATATAGAAAAGAAGGCCAAAGTACGTCATTTAATTACAGCACGTTCGGGTGTCTTTCATCCGGCCTCTAATACAGGAGATGATTCCAAACATGCTCCTAAAAGGGGAAGTGTAGAGCCCGGTACCTATTTTTTATACAACAATTGGGATTTTAATTGTGCCGGCGGCGTTTTTGAGCAATTGGTGGGAATGGATATCTATTCCGCCTTCTATCAAGACATTGCTTCTCTTATTGGCATGCAGGATTACAAACTTGCAAATCAAAAGAAAACAGGAGACCTAACTCTCTCAAAATACCCCGCATACCATTTTTGGATTTCAACAAGAGATATGGCCAGAGTCGGATATCTTATGTTGAGAGAAGGAGAATGGAACGGAAAGCAAATTATTAGCAAAGACTGGGTAAAGGCCACAACCTCTGTTGTTACTCCACGCACAGAAATGAATCCCTCCTCACGTCATACTCGTGAGTTTGATTACGGATATTTGTGGTGGATTTTTAACAAAGAGTACACCGGATATGATCCAAATGTATACAAAGACGGCTATACAGCTACAGGCTTAGGAGGTCAATATATTACAGTTCTACCGCATTTAGATATGGTAATTGCACACAAGGATGTGAATGCAAATATGGAGAAATCAACGTATTATGCGTTGATAAAAAAGATTGCTGGATGTAAACAGTAAGTCTTTCATTTTTTTTAGTTTAGGTTTTTTATAGCAGTAATGACAGGCTGATTCAGTCTGTCATTATTTCTATAAACGACTTGTTGAAATCTTCATGATATAGTTCAGAGTATTCTTTTGTGAAGTTGGCATACAACTGTTTGGCTAACGTATGATTACCCATCTCTTTATAAGCTCTGCATTTATACCTTAAGGCAACTTCATCCAAAGAATCAAACAAGAAAATAGCGTTGCAAGCATTTATTACAAGTTCCGGATTGTCCTTTATATTAAATGTAAGCAAGAAGTTTTCAAGATAACTGACAACTGCATCGGAGACATTAGATTTGGTATTATCAAGCCACGTATATTCACATGTCTGAAGAAAGCTTCCGTTTTTGATAATGTCAAGTAAAGATTCTACGTTGGCTAATGACTTATCGTCAGAAGCAACTATATTGATAAAATCGTAATAGTCAATATTGATTTCGTCCGACTCTAAAGAAAGGAAATCACCGTTCTTAGCAATAGAATAATCTCCTACATTCTCTAAAATCTTTTTCAATCGGGCCAAATAGACGGAGCGATTGTTTCTGGCACTGTGCTTGTCTTTATCATACCATAAAATGTTATTAAGTACTCTTATAGAAATACCACCTTCCTGATAATGACACAATAACAGACAGAACAATTCCCTAAGCATAGGAGAGAATTTCTTGGTAATATCGGTTCCGTGTTTGTCATAAACTCTAAATTCTCCGAACAGTTTGATAGAAGCTTTTGTGAGTGCATGCTGACTGTCCGCATCTTCCAAGGGTTGATCTTCCTCCAAGAGGCTTTGTTCTCGCCTCTTACCTTTCAGTCTAAAATAAAAATATATGAAAAAATCAATGACAAATAGAGCTATAATTCCATAAATAACCTTTAAAGTTATGTTTGATTTTTGGGCATTTCCTACAGAGACATTGACTGCAGTAATAAGTTCGTTCTCTAGAGGAAGACATACGTTATACGAGATGTCTTGAACCATTTTGATGTCGTGGAAAGTAACCGTTTCTTCTTGTGACGAGATGGAAATTTTATCTTTCTGAACAGAGAGAAGGAACTCTATAGAATCGTTATGAACCGGACCTCTTTTTCTTGTCTCAATAGACTTCATGAATTCAGAGGAAATGAGTGTGTATCTAAATGTTGAATCGTTGGATTCTACTAGAAATGCCAGTTTAATGTAATTGTGTATTTCAAATGCAATGAGAGGAAAAGAATAATTTTGAACATGCGGATTGATGTGTGTGGTAACCTTTATCTCTATATTAGGTGTAAAATGAAGCTTTATGCCACTTTTCTGCAGTTGCTGATCAAAAGCAAATGTTGTATTACAAAATACGAGTGCAAGAAGAACTAAGAGACTTTTTTTTGGCATCTTTTTAAATTAAACATAAATTTAAATATTATTATGTAAAAAACATAAAAACATAGAATATGTTACTGATTAGTGGTATTATAGCAATACATCTTGCAGTACTGACGGGATACCTTTTGTGGAAAAACTCTGCTCCCGCCATTACTCTTTTAGGTATGGGTATAATCATGTTTACACTTGCCTACCTATTTAATGTTAACGAATACCAACTAAGTTGTGGTGGTAATTTTTTAAAAGCGTTCTATGATTATATATATGAGGCTTTCACAAACAGGTTCTTAGAAGCCGGTTTGCTGATTATGCTCTTTGGAGGTTATATCGAATATATGAAGAAGATCAAAGCGAGTGACGCAATTATTTACCTAATGATGCGTCCAGTCTCTGTCTTTAAAAAAAATGCATATCTCTTTTCAATTATTGTCATTCCAATAGGAACGATCATATACATGGCGCTTCCTTCTGCAACGGCAATGGGGCTTTTTTTTATGGCAACCATCTATCCCGTTTTATTGGGATTGGGTGTGAGCAGAGGATTTGCTCTTTCAGTAATCTCTGCCTGTACAATTTTTGACGTGGGCATTGCTTCCTGGAACAGCAATATAGCAGCAGAAGCTTTACAAATAAACATATCGCAATACTTCTCTGTTCAGCTTCCCGTAATGATTCCTCTTGTTTTTATCTCTATGCTGTTTATCTATCTGTCCAACAAGCATTTTGACAAAAAAGAATCTCAAAATCAATCCATTAAGCCCTATATGATAAAAATTGAAGACTGGGAAAAGGTTCCCCATCTTTTTTATGCATTGTTTCCACTCTTACCCATCTTAATATTACTTATATCTCCCTATCAGATGCGTATTACATCCAGCCTTTCTATATCCATAATTATATCCTTCTTTATTGTTGGGATAGTGGATTCTATAGTAAAGAAATCAGTTGTGCAAGCATTGAAGTCCATGGACTGTTTTTGGGAAGGATTTGGTAAGATTTGTATGTCTGTTGTAGTTCTTATGATATGTGCCGATGTGTTTTCGCAAGGCCTTATAAGGATGGGATTTATTGATTTCATTATTTATATATTAACCATTTTACCTGTTGGCGATTTTATACTTATGTTCACACTGGGTGTAGTGGTTTTTTTCTCCGTTCTCTTAGTTGGAAGCGGAGTTTCCTTGTTCTCTTCTATACTACCCTTAATGCCCGAGCTGGCAGAAACCATTGGAGTCTCAACTCTTGCATTGACAGTCTCTATGCAACTTATTACAGGTATTGCCCGCATAGCTTCTCCTATTGCCATTATTGTACTTACCGTAACAAAATTAGCCGGAGTTTCCCCTATGCTTCTTATAAAAAGGAACCTCGTTCCTATGTTGGTTGTATCGCTTTCGGTAATAATTATAGGCTACTTCTTCATTAATTAAGAGTTCTTACCACAGCCTAAAACATCAACCGCAACCGAACAAAGAAATTGCGACCGGGCTCCACGCTTATGTCGCCGCGGTTGGTGGACAGGTGGTTTGTGTAGCGCGTGTTGGTGATGTTGTCAACACCGGCAAAACCCTGCAGACGCATAAAGCCCAAGTCAAACGCTTTGGTGTGCAAAGCTAGATCCAACCTGTAGTAACCGGGTGTTTCTTTTTCCCCCTCGGCAATCTTATCTTGCTTGGCGGCACCCATGATAGATACTTCTGCAGCACCTACTCCGGGCCACGTATAGCGCAATCCGGCACGTCCATTGAGCGGAGGAATCAACGGCAAGTCGGCTTCTGTTTCCAAAGCATGACCGCGCACATACGCTCCGGAACCAAAGAACACAAAATCCCGACTGAAGTTGTAGGCAAATTTGATGTCAAAACCGTACAACAACGCTTTACGAACGTTGTCATTCACCAGGGCGGGCAACGTATCTGGGGCCGATTCGTTTGTCAAGCGGAATATGAATTCGCCCGGTCTTTCTATAATCATATCGGTCAGGCGGTTCACAAAAGCACCGGCTTGCAGATTGAATTTTGATTTCCAAATACGCAGCCCCAGGTCTATGGAGTGGGATTTTTCCGGTTTCAGTGCCGGATCTCCCAGACGTACGAAGTTCCCCAAGTCTATGTATTTAAAACGTTCTTCCAATGACGGAGCACGAAAAGCACGCCCTGCGTTCAATGTCAAATCTACATCGGGCATTACCTTATAAAGCAAACCAAAGTTAGCACTCCAAGACAAATTGTATTCTTCTCCTTTTTCAAACGTCACGCGCTGTCCCGGAGGGTTGTCGTTCCTATCGCCGTTCATGATGATGTAATCTACATCAACACCTTGTTCGTTTTTAATCAAGATGCCGTCAAAACGTCCGCCTACAATCATGGTCAACTTGTCATCCAGAAAACGCGTTTCGTTTTGAAAAAATATTCCGGCGCTATTAAAACGCGAATCGGGAATGGGGGTTTCACCGCGTTCCACAATATTCGTTCTCACAATGTCTCCCATCGGGTTCAGGATATCTACGCGGATGTGCTTGGTGCGTTCCGTATGAAGCTTCCGTCCCCATACATCGGCTCCGGCAATCAACACATTCCTGTGGGACAAATCCCACGTACCTTGCAGTTGTACGCCGTTTGTCAAATGCAATCCAAGCGGAAAAAACACTTGCGGAGACGTACGTTGAATGTTGCCGTTGGGCATGGTTGCCTCTGTCACCTGATTGGGTTCCATGGCCACGTCACGCACAATGTATTGGGTGAAATATTTCAATTCCACCGATGTCCATTTGCTCGTAATATTGGAAATTTTGTAGTTGGCGGAAAACAGGTGACGTCCTATATCCGTATACGTTGCTTTAGCCGGACCGGGAAACGCATCGCCACCCGGGACACCTACATCTTTAGACCAATTGCGTTGGTACTGCATTCTCAATTCGTGGTTGGCAAAAGGCTTTACCCCCAGTTTTGCCGAGATGTTGCTCGTGGAAAAGCGGCTGTTTTCCAAAATACCGTCCGGTGTGCGCAAATCGTCTGCCTTGGCATACGTTCCTCCCAGATGGAGAAACCATTTTTTGGAACCGGCGCTCACGTTCGCAGAATTGGAAAACATTCGGTTTACAGAGGCAAAACCGGAAGTAACGTTACCGGATACGTACGGTTTTTCACCAAATCGGCCTTGTTTTGTAATGATGTTCACAATGCCTCCCATGGCTCCCGTGCCGTACAAAGACGATTGGGCGCCCTTGATTACCTCTACGCGCTCCACATCGTTCACATCTACCATACTCAAAGAAGCCGTCAGGTCTGTGGCCGTCTCTACCCTGTTCCCGTCAATGAGGATAACCAAGCGGTCCTCATTAAAACCACGTACGTTGATGTTGGTGGCCCAAACGCCGTCTCCGCCACGCGTCACTCCCGGTTCCTGTTCCAACACGTTGGACAAGGTAAAGGCGGATTGCCTTTGGTACAAAGCCGAATCTACCACTACCAGAGAAGCCGGCACGTTCCGGACCTGGCGGTCCATTTTCAGGCTTGTTACCACAATCTCTCCCAGAGTAACGGGGATGGTATCTTTCTTTTCTACTTCTTGAGCGTGAAGCGTTAACGCAGCCAAAATGCAGGCTGCTGCAAAAACAATGGATTTTTTCTTCATTTTATTTATTCTTCAATAGTACTGACTTTACGAGTATTCCTTGCAGACGACCCAATTGGCCTGTCAAGGAACCTATCCGATCTGTAGTACCTTCAAGAATAAGGGAAATAAGATTTTTGCCATTGCTGCGCGGAAGACCTTGTCTTCCCAGGATGATTTCCGAATGATTGGAAAGGATGTCGTTCAGCTGACCGACATCTTCATTGCTGTTGATTTGAATGATTACTGTTCCTACTCTCTTTTCCATCAGAATACCTCCGGATTAGATTTTGTTAATAAATAGATTTCTTAATAGAGCCGCAAATATACGACATTTTTTCCATCTGCCTAAAAATGTTCTATTTTTGTGGAAAATTCTACATCTATGTTTGCCATTCGTAACATGCGAATCTTTTTCCTAATGATCCCGGCCCTGCTTTTCACTCTTTTTGGAGCAACAAGATGTACCTCGTGCGGCACCGGTACAGGGAAAACGGACAACGGGGTACTCACCCTCGTTACCCTTCGCGGCCCCTCTGCCATGGGTATGGTACGCGTTACCGACAGCCTGTCTCGCATACAACATGCCGACGTTCGGGTGGTGATGGTGAACGAACCGCTTCAAGCAAGAAAATTGATGTTGGAGGGCCGAGCCGATATGGTGCTGCTGCCTATGACCTTGGCAGCCAACGTATACAACAGAGGCCTGGATTATAAACTGGCAGCTGTTCCCGTTTGGGGCGCGTTGTACGTTTACGGACAAGACACGTCCATTACCGGCCTGGAAGACCTAAAAGGAAAAACCGTATACGTAATGGCCCGAGGGATGACGCCCGATGTCTTGTTCCGTTATCTGCTCTTAAAGCACGATATAGATCCGGAAAAAGACCTTACTCTGGACTACCGCTTCCCTACCCACATGGACCTGGCGGGAGCCATGGCCGTGGGAAAAGCCCCGCTGGGCGTATTGTCAGAGCCGCAAGCCAGTCAGGTAGTTCAAAAAAACCCCAATGTATCGCTCTTGCTGGATCTAAACAGAGAGTGGACTCTTGCTCTGCAAGCCCCCATGCCTCAAACCGCCTTTTTAGTCCATGCCACATCTTATAAAAAACACCGCGACAAAATAGAAGCCGTTTTAGCAGCCTGTGAGGCCTCTACCCGGTGGGTGAACGACAACCAAGACAGCGCAGCTGTGCTTATGGTAAAACACCACATCTTAGAGAACCGGGAAGTAGCCGTCCGCGCCATATCCGGTTCGGGACTGCATTTTGTAAGAGCCGCTGATATCAAAACGGCAATACACGATTATTTACAAGTATTTTATACCTTGGACCCGGAAATCATAGGAGGGCAACTGCCGGATGAAACGTTTTATCAATAAAAAAGAAACTTTAACTGCGCTATCCATAGTCCTACTCTTGGGCATCTGGCAGCTGTTGGCAGTCATCTTTGATTCTCCTTACCTTATTCCCGATCCAAAGGCAACTCTTGCAGCCGTCATCAAATTATGTATGGAAGGGGATTTTTTAATGGTGGTCGGCAGTACGCTATTAAGAGGACTGATAGGCTTTGTTCTATCCGGAATCCTTGGTATTGCAATAGGTGTTTTGGCCGGCATCAGCCCCACCTTCAACACCTTGATTACTCCGCTGCTCGTTACCATACGTTCCATGCCGGTTATTTCGCTTATACTATTGGCTCTGATTTGGTTTCAGACGGGGGCAGTTCCTGTTTTCATCGGGTTTTTAACCATGTTCCCCTTTATGTGCACCAATGTGTCGGACGGCATCCGAAGCATAGATCCGGGCCTGATAGAAATGGCCCATTTTTATAAAGTAGATAAAAAACGAATTCTTACCGGTGTGTACATCCCGGCTGTAATGCCTTTTATAACAAGCGGAGCATCGAGCGCCATGGGCATCGGCTGGCGCGCCATTATCATAGGAGAGGTACTCAGCCAACCGGTATACGGTATGGGTACGCGCATGCAAATGGCACAAACATACCTGAATGTGGAAGCCCTCATTGCTTGGACACTCATAGCCATTGTGCTTAGTTTTCTATTTGAAAGACTCATCCGTTGGGGAGAATCATATATTATTCGTTGGAAGAACGCCTCATGAAAATCCACATCCATAACTTATACAAGAGCTACCGGAATCCCGTATTTGAGGATTTTTCCATCTCTTTCAAGGAAAACGAAATTACCTGCATATTAGGCCCTTCCGGCTGCGGGAAAACAACGTTGTTGCATATCATAGGCGGCTTAATCCGTCCCGACGGCGGTGTGTTGGAAGGATTCCAAGACAAACAACTTTCTTACGTTTTTCAGGACCCCCGTCTGTTGCCGTGGAAAACAGTATGTGAAAACATCGAATTTGTCTTACCCAAACATTTGCATGCATCCGAAAGAAAAAAACAAGCCGAACAGTTGATCAAACAAGTGGAATTGGAAGGGTTTTCCTGCTACTATCCGGCACAACTGAGCGGAGGCATGCGCCAGCGCGTATCGATAGCCCGGGCTTTTGCTGTTTCTTCAGATATCATCTTAATGGACGAACCCTTGAAAGGGCTGGACCCCATCCTCAAACAAAACCTGATCCAATGGTTTCTTCCCATCTGGAAAGCAGACAGGCGTACGGTCATATTTGTCACACACGATGTAGAAGAAGCCTTGCAATTGGGAGATACCGTTGTGGTGCTGAGTAAAGCACCGGCACGTATTCTGTTGCAAACAGAAAACAACAAGCTTGAAAAAACCGACCGATTGAAAGAAATGCTGATGACTGCTTTGGAAAACAAAGAGTCGGGGTGAAAGGACTCGAACCTTCGGCCTCCACGTCCCGAACGTGGCGCGCTACCAACTGCGCTACACCCCGTAGATTTGGCACGCAAAGGTAATCAAAAATTTTAATTCCTTATATTTGACGTATGAAACGTTTATTTATACTTGTTCTTACTACTTCTATCCTGATTGCTTGTCAAGAAAAAGACACTCGCAATCCGCACAATTTACCTATTGCCAACACTATGGAGGCTTACTTGGCTCAAGTGGCTGAAAATCCCGACACAGAGCTGGTGGATCTGGAGGAAGTCATCCCCGACTTAGCCCTATACATTGCTTACGCTACAGAAGACAACTTTACGGGCGTCCCCATTTACACATCACCTAAAGCCTTTCTGTGCCGTCCGGTAGCCATGGCGCTGGCTGATGTACAAGATTCTTTACAAAAAATGGGGCTGGCCATCAAGGTGTTTGACGCGTACAGACCGTATGCAGCCACGCTCTATTTTTACGAAGTATACCCCAACACCACTTTTGTGGCCGATCCTCGCAGAGGTTCAATCCACAACCGCGGAGGAGCTGTAGACTTAACTCTCATCAACGCAGAAACGGGAGAAGAATTGGAAATGCCTACCCGGTTTGATTCGTTCTCAGACACGGCCTCACATACCTTTATGGACCTGCCGGAACACGTTTTGGAAAACCGGGCTCTGCTGCGAGGCGTTATGGAAACGTTTGGATTCTATATTTATGAAGCGGAATGGTGGCATTACAATTTTACGGAAGCACGTACATTCCCGCTTAGAGATATATCTTTTGAAGACTTAGCCAAAGAACAATCAGAATAAGAAACCTAAAGGCTTTTCCCAGAAATATATAAAAAGCAGTGCGCCAAAAAGGTGCGCGATAAAATCCCAGTCCTACCGACAATACATCTCCTATAAAAGGGAGCCAGCAAAAGAAAGCTACCAATCGGCTCCACTTTACGATAATCTTTTGCTGCTTCTCTAAGGATTCTCTTTTTACCCGCAATCCTTTTTCTATCCATTTCCATTTTCCCAAATAACCCAGTCCGTATCCCGTTAAACTGCCCATACTATTGCCCACGGTCGCCAGCCCAAAACTAATCCACGGATCACCTCCGGCCAACAGCATACCGGTCAAGAGAATTTCCGAACTCAGGGGAATGAGCGTAGAGGCCAAGAAGGATCCAATAAACAATCCTGTATACCCAAGATTTAATAAAAAATCCATCTTTAAAAAAATCTTTGGCACGGGGTTTGCAAACTATTAAAGCAGATAGTTTTTTTCATCTATTAGGTTTTAGGTTAAATGGGTCAGGACAGACAACACTTCTAAGTTGCCTGTCCTTTCTTTTTTATCTTTGCGGTTGTAAAGATACTACAATATTAAACTTTCAACTGTGAAAATCCAACTACATTATGAAACCAGCAAAAACCTTTCTTTTTCTGGCTTTGTTAGCTTTCAGTCTTCAACCTGTAAACGCCCAGTTTAGAAGAGGACCACAAGACGCAAACAGATCAGAAAAAACGACCGATGAGAAAAAAGAAGATAAAACACCGGCCAATCTGGACGATTTTATCAAACCGGAAACAACCATTATGGAGGGGATGACCCCCGTCTACACACAAGATAAGCGCACCTTTCTGGGAATCCCGGATACGTTATTGGGACGCGATATCCTGATGGTAAGTCGTATAGCGGAAGCTCCGCAAGGCTTCCGAGCCAATTTCTTTGGATACGCCGGCGACCAAATAAACAGCGGCATGCTTCGTTTTGAAAAAGGTCCGGACAACAACCTCTTTCTTACCAAAGTACTGGCCAGGGAACAATCTGCAGACAGCACTCAAAGCATGTATTACAACGTCATGCGCTCCAACAGACCGGCCATTATTGCCTCATTCGACATCAAGGCCCTCAACAGCGACCGGTCGCTGTATCTGATTGATGTTACAGATTTGGTCAAAGGAGACAACGAAAGCCTGTATTTGAGCAAAAGGCAGAAAAAATCTTCCAAACTCATGGGACTTCAAGCAGACAAATCCTATGTGGAGAGTGTGAAAACATTCCCCATCAACACAGAATTACGTAGTGTGAAAACGTACGGTCACCAAGACAATGACGATCCTTTGACTTTTGTCATCAATTGCTCTTGGGTTTTGCTACCCAAAGAGCCCATGCAACCCAGATATTTTGACGAAAGAATCGGTTACTTTACTACCAATTACACAGATTTTGACAAAAATCCGCAAGGCATCAAACCCATCCGCATGATTTCCCGATGGCGTCTGGAACCCAAACAGGAAGACTTGGAAAAATACAAACGGGGAGAAGCCGTGGAACCGGCCAAACCCATTGTTTTCTATATAGACCCCACTACACCTAAAGAGTGGGTACCCTATTTGATTCAAGGAGTGAACGACTGGCAACCCGTCTTTGAAAAAGCCGGCTTTAAAAACGCCATTTACGCACTGGAAGCTCCCTCTCCGGAAGAAGACCCCACATGGAGTCTGGAAGATGCACGCAATTCAGCCATTGTCTACAAACCTTCCACCATTGCCAACGCCAGCGGTCCGCACGTAAGCGACCCGCGCTCGGGAGAAATCATTGAAAGCCATATCAATTGGTACCACAATGTGATGAGCCTGGTACACAACTGGTATTTTGTGCAGTGTGCGGCCGTAGATCCACAGGCCCGCAGCCTTGTTTTTCCGGAAGAACTTATGGGTCAGCTCATTCGTTTTGTGTCCTCGCATGAAGTAGGCCACACATTGGGTTTACGTCACAATTTTGGCGCAACGGCTTATTATACCACAAAACAATTGCGTGATCCGGAATTTTTAAGAGCCAACGGCCATACCACATCCATCATGGATTACTCGCGTTTCAATTTTGTGGTACAACCCGGTGACAACGTGCCGCAAGAATTGTTGTTTCCCAGAATAAGCCATTACGATTACTGGGCCATAGAATGGGGATACAAACGTTTCTACCAATTTGCAGACGGCTGGGAAGAAATTCCGTATCTGAACAAATGGGTGATTGAGAAAACAGCCAACCCGTACCTGAAATTCAATGGCGGTTCCGAATCCGGTTTAGACGATCCCCGCGCACAATCGGAAGATTTGGGTGACAATCAAATGGAAACATGCGAATTGGGCATCAACAACTTGAAAATCATCATCCAAAACTTGCCGGAATGGACAAAAACACCTAACGAAGATTACACAGGCTTGGCTACTTTGTACCCGCAAGTAACGACTCAGTTTAACAGATACATTGGTCACGTTTCCAAATGGATTGGAGGTGTATTTGCAGATCCCAAAAAAGTAGAACAAGACGGTCCTGTCTATGTACCTGTTTCCAAAGAAAAACAGAAAGAAGCCATGGCTTTTCTGGAGCGTCATATCTTTACCACACCCTACTGGATTCTTCCCGGTTACTTGTCGGAATTACTGCCTTTAAGTCGTTTAAGTACTATGGAAGACATACAAAGCAGCGCCGTCAGAGGACTGGTCAACAACAATGTTTTAGTACGCTTGCTTCGTGCAGAAGAACAATTGGGACACACCGCTTATAGTGCCCAAGGATTCCTGGATGATCTGACTTCAGCCATTTTTAAGGAATACGGCAACACAGATATGTACCAACGCAGCTTGCAAAACATATACATAAGCACTCTTTGCAAAATGGTGAAGCCGGAACCTCCGACACAACCGGCAAACCCTCAAATGCAATTCATGCGCATGAGGACAGCTTCTATTGAAAACAACGATGTCAAATCACTAGTTCTGTTCCAGTTGGAGTCCATCGACAAAAAACTCAAACGAGGCAAAGGAGACGAACGCACACGTGCTCATTACCATTTTCTGCAAAATACCATAGAGCAAATAAGGTAAATAAGTATCTATTGATTTATTAAAAAAAACACCTATCTTTGCATCCCCTTTTGGGGATGCTTATTTTTTTATTATTCATTAAAAATCAATTGCTAAGACATGGCCAATTACTTAAATGCCCAAAAAAAGCAAGAGATTTTCGGACAGTACGGAACGTCTAATAAGGACACAGGATCTGCAGAAAGTCAGATTGCCTTGTTTTCATACCGTATCGCCCATCTTACCGAACACATGAAGTCTAATAGAAAAGACTACGGCACACAACGTGCATTGCTCCGTTTGGTAGGTAAACGTCGTCGCCAACTGGATTACCTGAAGGCCACAGACATTGAGCGATACCGTGCCATCCTTAAGACGCTCAATCTCCGGAGATAGCTGACACATGCAAAGATGCATCAGGCTCTTTGCATACACCAAACAAAGGCTGCACTCTCTATATAGAGATCAGCCTTTTTTTAGAAATTTTTGCAAAAGAAAAATACATGAAAATTATTAAGAAAACCATCACAATGGATGATGGTCGTACCATTGAAATTGAAACCGGGAAGTTGGCTAAACAGGCCGATGGTTCCGTAGTAGTGAGAATGGGCGGCACCATGTTGCTGGCAGCCGTCACGTGCGCAAAGGAAGCCAAGCCCGACACGGACTTTATGCCGCTTTCCGTAGACTATAAAGAAAAATTCGCGGCTGCCGGTAGGTATCCCGGTGGGTTTATGAAACGCGAAGGACGCCCCTCGGATTATGAAATCCTTATCTCTCGTCTGATTGACCGCGCACTCAGGCCGCTCTTTCCCGACGATTTTCACGCAGAAGTATTTGTCAACGTATTTCTAATCTCGGCAGAAAAAGACATCATGCCCGATGCCTTGGCCGGATTGGCTGCATCGGCAGCCCTTGCCGTAAGCGATATTCCCTTTAACGGACCCATTTCCGAAGTCCGCGTAGGACGCATCAACGGAGAGTTCGTACTCAACCCCACCTTCTGTCAAATGAAAGAGACAGATTTAGATATTATTGTAGGAGCTACCTATGAAAACATCATGATGGTGGAAGGCGAGATGAAAGAAATAAGCGAGGCCGAAATGCTGGAAGCCATCAAATTTGCACACACAGAAATTAAAAAGCATTGCAAGGTGCAAATGGAACTGATGGAAGAAACGGGGAAAACAGTAAAACGTGAGTATTCCCATGAAGAAAACGACGAAGACCTGAGCAAAGCAGTCGAAGAATACTGCTACGAGCGTTGCTATGCCATAGCCAAAGCCGGTCATGACAAGCACACACGTTCAGAAGCCTTCGATGCATTGAAAGAAGAATTCCTGCAAACCATCCCGGAAGAAGAACGTGAAGAAAAAGAAACGATGGTAACCAGGTATTACCACGACGTAGAGAAAAAGGCCATGCGCCATATGATCCTAAACGATGGCATTCGTCTGGACGGTCGCAAACCGGCCGATATCCGTCCCATCTGGTCAGAGATTGATTACCTGCCCATGGCTCACGGCTCTGCCGTATTTACCCGAGGCGAAACCCAATCCCTCACAACGGTCACCCTGGGAACAAAACTGGACATGAAAGAAATGGACGAAGTACTTATCCAAGGTACAGAACAATTTGTCCTGCATTACAACTTCCCTCCTTTCTCTACCGGAGACGCACGTCCCACACGCGGCGTAGGCCGTCGTGAAGTAGGACACGGCAACCTGGCATACCGTGCTCTGAAAGGCATGGTCCCTGTTGGTGAAAACAATCCTTATGCCGTACGCGTTGTCTCGGATATTTTAGAATCTAACGGATCTTCTTCTATGGCCTCTGTCTGTGCAGGAGCACTGGCTTTGATGGATGCCGGTATCAAGTTGAAAAAATCCGTATCCGGTATTGCCATGGGACTTATTTCGGAACCGGGTGGTAAAAAATACGCTATACTCTCTGACATTTTAGGTGATGAAGACCACTTGGGAGATATGGACTTTAAAGTAACCGGTACACGAGACGGCATCACGGCTACTCAAATGGATATCAAAGTGGACGGTCTTCCTTATGAAGTATTGGAACAAGCCTTGGAGCAAGCCCGAGTAGGCAGATTGCATATTATGGACCAGATGGATAAAACCATCTCGGAACCCAGAGCCGATTACAAACCACACGTTCCCAGGATTATTCAAATTACCATACCGCAAGACTTTATTGGAGCCGTTATTGGAACGGGAGGAAAAGTCATCCAAGAAATTCAAAAAGAAACCGGAACTACCATCACCATTACAGAAGACGGCGATTTTGGCATTGTAGATATTTTTGGTGAAGACAAAGAAGGCATGGATGCCGCACTAGAAATGATTAAACTCATTACCACCGTTCCTGAAGTAGGAGAAGTCTATACAGGCAAAGTCATCTCTGTCTTGGAATTTGGAGCCTTTGTGGAAATCCTTCCCGGCAAAGAAGGCCTTCTCCATATCTCTGAATTGGACTGGAAAAAAACAGACAAAGTAGAAGACGTAGTAAAAACGGGAGATGAAGTCACCGTCAAATTGATGGAAGTGGACGAAAGATCCGGAAAAATGCGCCTGTCCCGCAAAGCCTTGCTGGAAAAACCGGAAGGCTACAGAGAACCCGAACGCAGACCCCGCCCCACAGGCGGAAGTTCCCGCGGAGGCCATCCCCGCTCCGGCGACAGGGACAGGAGCGACAGGGACAGGAACAAACCCTACGGAAGAGGAGGCGGAGGAAGCAACCGCCGCTAAACGCGACCGCGATCGTTAGCAAAAGCAACAGCAGTCGTTAGCAAAAACAACTGCTGCCGCCGATACACACAATCGTAGCCCTCAGCACACACAATCGCAGCCCTCGGCCCTTAAACTAACAGCTCCCTTTTGGGTGCTGTTTTTTTTGGTGTTAACTCGCACCTTTTTTCCTTCCTTCAATGCAGCTCCAATTTTTTCAAGAAAGTAGGTGGGAGGGTAGTAAGTCGTTGTTTTCAGGACGAGGCATCAACCTGCAGGCACACAGCAACTTGCAGTACTACGCCGTCGTGAGTCACTTACTACCCTCGGGCAAAAGCGTTGTTTTTCGTGTTTTCCGGGGAGGGTAGTAAGTAGCAGCTTTTTGAAAAAGCCTGTAATATGCTGGATTGTGTGTGTTATGGAAGTCAGCCGCCTTTGAGTACTTACTACCCTTCTATGTTGTAATCCAAATTTTTTTACATTATTATGCTCTTTTATAGCAATTTAATGTTTTGCCCCTTAAACTTTCAGGCGAAGCTGAGCCGTTAGCAATATCAGTCTATAAAAACACCCTT
>DUNA01000065.1 GCA_012839605.1 Bacteroidales bacterium | reverse complement strand
TCACTCAAATTGGCCTAACTTTTACAAAAATCACACAAACTTGTACAACTACTTAGAAAAGTTAGGTTGGAGTTAGCAATGTTGGACGGGTTTTATCGGATGCTTACCATGATTTAGGCAATTGTATAGAAACGAAAGCCGAAAATTCATTGAACGCAGCATTAATTGAGAGAGAGATGAATGACTATGTAAGAGCAAAAGTATCAACTACACTCAAAAACAAAGCTCTTTCCATTATTAATTCAAATACAGAAAATGTAAGCATTTTAGTCGAGTCGTTATATGAACAGTGTTATAAAGTAATGGAGGATCAGTTATGAAAATAATTGTATGTAGAATTCAAGAAGATGATGAATTTGTAATTGATGGCGTCGACTTCACTGTAGATCTATTTAATAAAGAGCAGTACAAATACACTTTTTGGACAGATAAGAGAAAACAATTAGATCAAGTAGACGTATTTACAAAAGGGGCAATCGATCTGTTTTATATATCCCTTATGGTATATTATGCGGACAGGAGGATTTCAAGAAAAAAGGAAGACGACAATTGGACAAGAAGTATTAAGATATATATGCCGGTATTTGAATTAGAAAAATGGATTAGTAATAAAAAACTTTTGGAAAAAATGCTGTGTTTTTTAAGTGGTGACCGATGGTTTTTCAAATTCAGAGAAAGAGATTGTCTAAATAAAAATGAAAAAATAGTATTTAATGTTAATTCTCGAAATACTGAGATAAGATGGCCTAAAGCAGTATGTATGCTATCCGGTGGACTTGATTCATTTGTAGGAGCAATCGATATACTATGTCAAGATAAAGATGTATGGTTTGTAAGTCATCATAGCGGAGGTAAAGGTGTTAGTGTTTATCAGGATAAAGTTATTGACAAACTGACTAATCATTTTAAGTTATCATTGAATCATTTTTTTCGATTTTATTCTTCACCAAAAAAAGGAATTGAAGATACAACACGTACTCGCTCATTTATGTTTTTTGCACATGCAATACTATTAATTTCTTCATGTTCTAAAGAAATTATTTTACATATTCCGGAAAACGGTTTTATTTCTCTTAACATACCATTTACAAACACTCGTCTAGGTAGTAATAGTACACGCACTACTCATCCTTATTATATGAGTTTGCTACAGCAATTACTTAGCAGTCTGAATTTAAAGGTGAAATTGAATAATCCTTTTCAGTTTAAAACCAAGGGAGAAATGATTGAAAATTGCATTGATCCGGTTTTTTTAAAAGAGAATATTATAGAAACTATGTCGTGCTCTAAGCCAGATATTGGTAGGTTTAAAGGCGAGAGTGAATCTAAACATTGTGGGAACTGCTTGCCATGCTTGATTCGCAGAGCAGCTATTGAATTTGCACATAATCTAGATAAAACTGAATATAGGGACAAAGGTTTCAAAGAAGGTGAAGCAAAAAATAATCTCAGATCCTTTAAGCTTGGCATTAAAGACTATGTCGTTAATAAAACCGAACCTGCACTTTCTATTCAAACCTCTGGGCCTATAACTGAAAATATTGATGAATATTGTGGCATTTACACTCGAGGTATGAATGAATTAAAAACACTTCTTGATAAATATAATGGCTAAACTCTATGATACTCATTGTCACTTAGATTTACAGAAATCATTATCTTTAACTTTAAAGGAAATTGAAAAGAATAAAATATTAACAATTGCAGTAACAAACCTTCCCCCACTTTACGAAAAGCTATTGAAAAAGATAGAAAGTAAATATGTAAAAATTGCTCTAGGTTTCCATCCTGAACTATTATTCCAATACAAAAAATATATTCCAGAGATGTGGAGGTTACTTCCCTCAGCGAAATATATTGGAGAAGTAGGCATAGACATGAAATTAGGAAATGAAAATAGAAATCTACAGATTGCTTTTTTTGAAAAACTTATAAGTGAATGTAATAGATTAGGAAATAAAATATTAACAATACATTCAAGAGCCGCTGTAGATGAAATAATTTCTGTAGTTGGTAATAATTTCAATAGTAAAGCTATTCTTCATTGGTATTCTGGTACAACACAAAGTCTTAGACAAGCTATTAATAAAGGGTATTATTTTTCTGTTAATTATAGCATGGTAAATTCCTTGGCGGGAAAAAAGATAATTATGGAAATACCTTCAGATAAAATATTAATTGAGACTGACAGTCCTTTAATTTATGGTAGTGCTAATTATACTGTAGAGTTAATTAATAAAATCATAGAAGGAATAGCAGTTATAAAAAGCTTTTCTGCTGAACAAATGGAGAATATTCTTTGGGATAATTTTAAAGAACTGCAGGAGCCAGAAAAGAGTTGGCAATAAGATATATGAACAAAGGTTGCCTATTACCAGAAGCCAAATGAAAGAGATTTTTGCAATATTATCTACACGAATGCTAAACCCGATTACATCTTTTATTATTTAGAGTTTAAAAGTAAGCATCCGATAAAACACATATTGCAGGGCTAATAAGAACTTTTTACTTTTGTTTCCAAAGTAAAAGTGGAGATTCTGGAGTATAGTTTACCACCATTCTGGTTGAATGTGTACCAGCGTTCCGGGACAATAGTGATTCGCACTTGAAAACCTTCCGCCGGGTTCTCGGCGGCCTCGGCAAGAAACTCAATACCCTAAAGGGTATAATTCAGTAATTTCAGCATAATTTATACCCGTTAGGGTGTTGTTTTAAATATTTTCGTATATTTATACCCTGAAAGGTATAGACATGAATTCTATCATAGATTTTGTAAAGCAAAAACGCAAGGAATTGAATTTAACGCAAGTAGATCTGGCTAAACATGCCGGTGTAGGACTGCGTTTTGTTCGTGATCTGGAGCAAGGAAAGAAAACGTTACGGCTGGATAAAGTAAATGATGTATTGGCGTTATTCGGAAAGGAAGTAGGTGTAATTGATAAAGGTAGGGTGGAATGAACCGACAGGCGAACATATATTTTCAAGACTTATTTGCCGGTGTTTTAATAGAAAGTGACAACGGTTACACATTCCAATACACTAAGGAGTATTTAGCCATGCCTCATGCGAAGCCTATCAGTTTAACCTTGCCCCTTTCAGAAGAAGAATACCACAGCAAGGTGCTCTTTCCGTTTTTTGACGGCTTGATTCCCGAAGGCTGGTTGTTGCACATTGGCCAAAAATACTGGAAGCTCAACCCGCACGATCGTTTTGAGTTATTAATCAATTTATGTAGAGATACCATTGGAGCTGTATCTGTACGTCCGGCAGAGGCGGACAAGCATGAATAATTGTTTGTTTTGCTATCAACCGGTAAAAGTTGGCACCTATCATTTGGGTTGTTCCAAAAAGTTCTTTGGAACAACTCATGTTCCTGTTCTGGAAATCAATCCGGAAATAATAAGGAACTTAGCAGAGAGTACCGTAAACAAACGATTGGCCTTGACAGGCGTTCAACCTAAGATCTCTTTAACTATTGAGGGTGATAGAGGGCAGCGGAGGTTAACGCTGGTAGGCTTGTGGGGAGAATACATCCTCAAGCCGCAATCAGATGATTATGCCTATATGCCGGAAGTAGAAGATGTAACTATGCACCTGGCAAAGGTATTTAAGATGGAAACGGCTGAACATGCTCTGATTCAAACGACTACCGGAGAATTGGTTTATATTACAAAACGCTTTGACCGTGTAGATGGTAAGAAAGTTCATGTAGAGGATTTATGTCAATTATCGGGAATGTTGACAGAGCAAAAATATAAAAGTTCCTACGAGCGTGCCGGTAAAATCATCAAGCAATACGCTACCAATACCGGCTTAGATGTAAACAAATATTTTAGATTGGTTTTATTCTCCTTTTTAACCGGGAATAACGATATGCATTTGAAAAACTTCTCGATAATGCATACAGATAAAGGCATTCTCTTGTCCCCGGCTTATGATCTTCTAAATGTGAATCTCATCTATCCGAAGGACAAAGAAGACTTGGCTTTAACTTTAAACGGACGTAAGAGAAACATACAACGTTTAGATTTTGATCAGTTTGCATACAATTTAGGAATTTCAGAAAAAGCTCGAGATAATATATATGAAGACTTTTCTCAAGAAATAAATCAAGTGCAAGATTGGGTGGAGAGAAGCTTTTTAAGTGAGGAGTATAAAGAAAAATACCTGCAAATTATCCATAGCAAACAGAAAAAGATTGGGCTATGAGCGATTTGGTGTACCTGGTGGTGCGTCAGATTTGATCCAGAGCTGGACGGTAGTTATACAATTTTGGAATTCAATTCCAAAATTGTATTTTTGTATGTGTATTTACCTTATTATTAAAATATGAAAATCGCACGACAGGCTCAGGAAGAGCTTCGATCATTGGCCGGGCAGTTTAGAGCGGTGGCTGTAGTGGGGCCTCGGCAATCGGGAAAAACGACGTTGGTTCGCATGACTTTTCCCGACAAGGAGTACGTGAGTTTGGAGAACCCGGATACAAGAAATTTTGCTTTGGAGGATCCGCGAGGTTTTTTGGCAGGTTTTCCTGAAGGAGCCATTCTAGATGAGGTGCAGCGTACTCCCGATATCTTTTCTTATTTACAGCAGTTGCTTGATGAGGACGCTGCGTGTGGAAGGTTTATACTAACCGGGTCAAACAATTTTCTTTTGCAAGAAAATATATCTCAGAGTCTGGCGGGAAGGGTGGGGTACCTGTTTTTATTGCCTTTATCTTTAGGTGAGTTGCCAAACCCCGAGTTGCCGGTTAACGATTTGTTGTATAAAGGTTTCTACCCGGCTCTCCATAATGACGAAACGGAGGCAGAGACAAGTAGGTATTTCGCCAATTATATTAGAACATACGTAGAGCGTGATGTCAGGTTGATACGTAATATCACAAACCTGACGAGCTTTGAACGCTTTTTACGTTTGTGTGCCGGACGCATTGGGCAGTTGTTGAACGTGAACAATCTGGCCGTTGAAACAGGTGTGGATAACAAAACAATTGCTGCTTGGCTGTCTGTTTTAGAAGCGAGTTTTATTGTTTTCAGATTGCAGCCTTACCACAAGAATTTCAACAAGCGCATTGTGAAGATGCCCAAATTGTATTTTTACGACACAGGGGTGGCCTCGGCTTTGCTGGGTATTGAGAATGCAAATCAACTGAAGCTGCATCCCTTAAGAGGTGCACTGTTTGAAAACATGATTGTGGTTGATTTTTTGAAAAACAGATACAAGCAAGGCAAGTTGAGCAATCTCTATTTTTGGCGTGACAGCCTTGGGAGAGAAGTTGATTTACTAATTGAGAAGCCCGACGGCTTGGTGCCGATAGAAATTAAATCCGGACAAACCATTACAAGCGATTACTTTGGCTCGCTTACTGAGTGGCTAAAAATTTCGGGTGAGGAGAGAGGATGGATAATCTATGCGGGAGATAGTAAGCAAGTGCGTAGTAGTGGTATTACGGTTGTTCCTTATAGAGAGGCGGCGGGTCAGATCTGATCTGGGAGTGCGCTCCTTTAAAAATACTCATTTAACAACAGTAAATACATCTGTAATATGCAGTTTGTGTATATAAACTATGTATATACTATTGTTATATTAAATTAATATTCCAATCTTTGCAATGATTTCATTATAAAATAAGATATGGATTGGAACAGTTTAAGTAATACAGAAGTTATTCAGGAAATCGGCAGAAGAATTAAAAACTACCGACTAAGAAAGAAACTTACGCAGCAACAACTTGCTGAGAAAGCGGGTATAAGTGTTTTTACTGTTGCTCAAATAGAGAAAGGTAATTCAGTATCCCTGAGCATGCTTATAGCTGCAATGAGGGGGTTACGCTTGTTAGATAATCTGGAATTGTTGCTACCCGAGCTGGAAATCAGCCCGGTTGAACTAATGAAGTTGGCGGGTAAACAGCCAAAGCGAATTCGGCATAAAAAGACAGGGCAATGAATATACCGGTAAAAATTTCTCTTTGGGAGAAAGAGGTAGCTGTAATAGTATGGGATTCAAAAAAAGAATATGCCGTTATTGAATTTTTGGAATCATTCGTCAGGGATAAAATAGATTTAGCTCCTTTGACTATGCCATATGCAGATTTGGTTCGTGGTGAACGTATTTTCTCGTTTCCAACGCTTAGCTCAAAAACATTTAAGGGGTTACCCGGGTTAATTGCCGATTCGTTGCCTGATGATTACGGTAATAGTGTAATTGACGCATGGTTTGCAAGTCATGGGATGTCTGTAAGCATAACACCCTTGGACCGATTATGTTATATTGGAAAAAGAGGAATGGGAGCTCTGGAGTATGAACCCACAATTGCCGACAACGTGTTGAATGAATCTTCCAGGTTAGAAATACCAGCGTTAGTTGCATTGGCTAATGAAGTATTAAATAAAAGAAGAGTATTTCATGCTGATTTGGAGAGAAATGAAAAAGAAATCATTGATGTTTTAAAAGTAGGTACGTCCGCGGGAGGAGCAAAACCAAAGGCAATCATTGCATTTAATAAAAAAACGAAGGAAGTAAGATCCGGTCAGGTTAAGGCACCGGAAGGATTTACTTACTGGATATTGAAATTTGATGGAATGGAGGGTGGTATGATAAAGGATAACCCAACCGGTATTGGCAGGATTGAGTATGCGTACCACAAGATGGCTGTTGATTGCGGCATTCAGATGACTGAATGCCAACTTTTGCATGAAAATGATAAAGCGCATTTTATGACCAAACGCTTTGATAGAAGTGACAACGGTGATAAATTCCATACCCAGACATTTTGTGCTATGGCTCATTACGACAGAGATGACAGGTACTCCTACGAACAACTCTTCCGGATAATGCGCCAATTGCACCTTCCTTATTCAGATATGGAACAGATGTACCGGCGCATGGTGTTTAATGTGATTGCCTTCAACCACGATGATCATACCAAAAACCACTCATTTATCATGAATCGGGAGGGAGAATGGTCGTTGGCACCTGCCTACGATCTATGTTATTCCTATTCGCCGTCCGGTAAATGGACAAATCAACACCAATTGTCTTTGAATGGTAAGCGTGATAATTTTACGCAAGATGATTTGATTACCGTAGGTAAAAAAACGGATATACGGAACGTTACAGATATAATTGAACACATAACCGAAGTGGTTGCTCAATGGACAACATACGCAAAAATGGCGGATGTCAATAAAGATCACAGCAAACAAATTGAGGATACGTTGCAGAAAAGCTTTGTAAAGTGACTTTGGGTGAGGAGTGAGGGCAAGAGTTGGGGCAAGAGTTAGGGCAAGAGTTGGGGCAAGAGCTGTAGTAATATTTTTGTGTGTGAAAGAAGAATTAAAAGAAAAATCACTTTTGGCGTGCTACATCTAATGTGTTAGTGCGCCATTTTTTTACTAAGATTAGTTCATAAGTGCATTATTTTGGTGTGCCAGATTGGATCAAGCGCGCCACTTTTTCCTCGGTAATTTCCAAGTAACACATTAACAGGCTATTGCGTTTTTGTAAAAACTGAATGGCGCGCTAGATCCAATCTAGGAGTGCGCCCTGATCTGGGATTCTAGCAATGCTTGTAAATATGGAATTGGATTCCATATTTGCAAAGAATTAAGATTTTTTAGTATATTTGTGCATGATTCAGAGAGAAATTGGAAATGTATTGGTAAAAATGGCAGAGAAAATGCCGGTTATTTCTATAACGGGGCCTCGGCAATCCGGTAAAACCACGTTGGCTAGGATGTGTTTTCCGGAATATGACTATGTTAATCTGGAAAATCCTGATATGTACGAAGCGGCCAAGGATGACCCACGTTTGTTCTTATCACAGTTTAAGAAGGGAATAATTATAGATGAAGTTCAGCGATTGCCTTCTCTGTTTTCGTATATTCAAACAATAAGTGATGAACGGAATAAGCCCGGTGAGTTTATATTGACAGGTTCTGAAAACTTTTTGTTGTCTGAAAAAATATCTCAGAGTTTGGCCGGTCGGGTATTTGTATCGCATCTGCTGCCTTTGAGCATTAGTGAATTGGAAAGAGCCGATTTAGTGAAGACGGAAGATATGGATGCTACTTTATTTCACGGGTTTTATCCGCGCATTCATAAGATGGATATAGAACCCGAGATGTTTTTTCCTTCGTATATTCACACTTATGTTGAGCGTGATGTACGACAGATAGTAAATGTATCGAATCTTTTTCTTTTTCAGAAATTTCTACGAATTGCAGCAGGACGGATAGGAAAATTCCTTAATTACAGTAGTATTGCAAACGAGTTAGGCGTTGATTTAAAAACTGTAAAATCGTGGTTTTCTATTTTGGAAAGTAGTTTTATAGTGTTTTTTCTGCATCCGCATTACCAGAATTTTTCAAAACGGATTACAAAGGCTCCTAAACTTTATTTTTACGACACTGGATTGATATGCAGCTTGCTTGGAATACGTAAAAAAGAAGAATTGACCAGCCATTGGAGTAAAGGAGCATTGTTTGAAAATATGATAATTGCCGATCTTATGAAAGGCTTCCTAAACCAGGGCAAAAGACCTTCTCTCTACTTTTGGCGCGATTCTGCCGGCAATGAAATAGATTGCTTGATTGATACGGGAAGCGAAATAAAATGTGTAGAAATAAAATCAGGCACTACTATTTCTTCCGATTTTTTTAAAGGACTTAAATATTACCGTAAATTAAACCCGAAGGCTGCTCCCTTTCTAATTTACGGAGGTACCGCAAATAGTATTCAGAGTAATGCAACAATCTTTGGTTGGAGGAATGCGGTAGAGAGTTTGCTGAAGCAGGTGTAATAATTAGCAATACAAATGAAAAAAATATTGCTCTATAGCACCGCCTTTGCTCTTTTATATGTTTGGAAAGAGGTATATAAACCCTACGCTCGAAGAGCAGTTTTCGCCTAAGATTTCAGATGTATTTAAGATGAGGCGGGAGGGGAGGGAAAAGTGGGGAAGGAGTGGTGATGGGACTTCGGCTGCAGCTTCGGCTGCAGCTGCGGCTGTGATGGTGGAAAAAGCGGAGGGGTCTTGGCCTCGGCTTAAAGAAAAAGAAGTGTTGCAGGAGGGGGAGGTGGCACGAATATGGTGCACACCGGCAAAATGCCAAAATAAATTTGGTGGGTATCGGCATTTTGCGGAAAAACATTTATTTTCGAGTATGAAAGAATATATTGATTTTATGTTGGATGATTGGTTGTATCAACCGCATATCAAGGAATTGATTGAGCATAAAACCTTTTTGGAGGACGGCCCAATTGTTTTGAAACGTATAGACGATGAGGACTATATGCAGATTCCTCTATTCAGGCAGATTGCTTACTTGTGCGAAACCATAAGGACAGCGAAAACACTCAAACTCACAGCTATAGGCAACCTTCCAAGGGCCGTGGTACATGAGATTTATAAACTCGGCATTCGGGATCAGTATTTTGAGAAAAATATGGCACGGCTGCGGAAGGAAACCGATTGGTATACCGTGCCTCTGACCCGGATTTTGACAGAAATGGGCGGGCTCGTTAAAAAGCGAGGCAATGCTTTAACTCTTACTAAAAAGGGTGAAAGGGTGCTGAAAAACAGGCATTTACTGTTAAAAAATATCTTGGTTACCTTTGGATACAAACTCAGTTGGGCGAATTTTGATTTATTTGAAGATCTTGTGCTTGGGCAGCGGGGCTTTGGCCTTTCCCTGCTTTTGATGGCAGATTACGGCAACCAGCCCAGAGACAGCCGCTTTTACTCGGAAAGGTACTTTTATCACAACTCTCGTGGGAGTCGCAAGAAGTACGCACAGCATTTTTATACGACAAGGACCCTGGACCGGTTTATGCGAAATCTGGGACTGATTAGTTTCGATGAACGGAATAGGTATACAGAAGAAGAGCAAGTAACTGTCGCAAAAACGCCCCTTTTTGACAAACTTTTGGCTGTTGATCGGAATTTTGGGAAAATTACATATAAAGCCGAGGCGGCTGTGCCGCTTTATCGACTGCATATGTCACTGAAGGGTGCTCAGCCGGCCATCTGGAGGGAGTTTATAGTGCCCGGGGACATTTCTCTGGTTCAGTTGCATGTGGTGATACAAACGGTGATGGGATGGACTAACAGCCATTTGCACCTATTTGTGAAAGAAGGAGTGGAGTACAGTTTCCGCTACCAGTCGGATGATTTCTGGGAAGAGTGGGGCTATACGGACTATAAAGGCATGAAAGCTTCTGATTTGATATTAAAAATTGGGGATACTCTTGAATATCTGTACGATTTTGGAGACAGCTGGTACCATATTATTGAATTAGAGGAAGTGATAAACGACTCGTCAATCGACATACCATTTCTTATATGTATTGACGGAGCCCGGCGCTGCCCAACAGAAGACAGTGGTGGGATTAGCGGCTATCACGAGAACATGGATATAATTAAAGACCCTACCCACGAGGAGTACGAAAACACCCTTACTTGGTTGGGAGATGGTTTTGATCCGGAATATTTCAGCCTGCAAGAAGTGAACAAGGTATTGGCCAGTTACTGCAAAGAATAAGCCTCCTGTCATTCGGTGTGCCATCTCTTTGGTGTGCCAGATTGGATCAAGCGCGCCACTTTTTTATTAGCAATTTCCAAGTATCACATTAACAGGCTATTGCGTTTTTGTAAAAACTGAATGGCGCGCTAGATCCGATCTGGGAGTGTGCCATTTTTTTTATGAAATTAGCTTGATTTATGAATTAAAATGCTAATTTTGTGAACTGAAAGCAGAAATAATTACCGCTATTGGTTCACAAATACATAAATGAGTATTTTATTAGAAGTATATAAAGATTCCAGGACAGTTTTTAAGATTGCCGATATTGCTATGTTTTTTCCGTTTGAGGACAGCAGGTATTTGAGTGATCGGATGAGGTATTTTGTAAAAACGAACAGGCTTTTAAATCCTCGAAAAGGAATTTATGCTAAACCCGGTTACAACCCGTTGGAATTAGCAAATATACTTTATACACCCTCGTATATATCTTTGGAATATGTTCTCCAAAAATCAGGTATTATTTTTCAATATGACACACGTATTACTAGTGTAAGTTACCTATCAAGAGAGGTGTCAGTTGATGATCGTATATTACGTTATCGAAAAATTAATTTGAGCATAGTAATGGAAACTGCCGGCATTCTCAGGGATAGCAATCATGTAAACATAGCTACACCCGAAAGGGCTTTCCTTGACATGCTGTACCTGGATAAAGTTTTTTATTTCGATAACCTTAGGCCTTTAAATACACAACTGATTGACAAAATAATGCCAGCATATAAATCAATAGCGTTAAAAAAAAGAGTACAAAATTTATTAGCACATGTTAAATAGTAACAAACATAGATTGTATCTTTTTCAGATACTTAAGGATGTGTACGAAGATCTGGAACTTGCCGGGATACTTGGTTTTAAAGGTGGAACTGCTCTTATGTTTTTTTATGATTTACCCAGGTTTTCTGTTGATCTGGATTTTAATCTATTAGATCCGGCAAGAGAAAAGCAGGTGCTTGATAAAATCACCGGCATATTATCGAAGCACGGAACTATATACGATGAAGCCATTAAGTTTTATGGAATTATTGCTGTTTTGGATTATGGGATGGGCGACAGAAAATTAAAAGTTGAAATTTCAAAAAGAGATTTCGGCAGCACATATGAAATAAAAAACTTACTGGGTGTAAATGTAAAAGTAATGGTTAAGCCCGACATGTTTGCTCATAAATTATGTGCTATAATGGACAGGAAGACTATCACAAACAGAGATATTTTTGATAGCTGGTTTTTTATGAACAGTAAAACTCCACTGAACAAATCCATTGTGGAGCAAAGGACCGGTATGTCACTAGCAGAGTATCTGCATAAGTGCATTACTAAATTGGAGACAATGAGTGATAAAAAACTACTTGACGGTTTGGGTGAATTGATGGATAATGAAACGAAAAATTTTGTTCGTCATAAATTGCGTTCCGAGAGCATATCGCTTATGAAATTTTATCAGCAATTTCCGGTCTTAGCAGAAGAGTGATGAAAGTTAGCGGAAGAGTGATGAAAGTTGGCAGTTTTGGTGCGCCATCTTGGATCAAGCGCGCCACTTTTTCCTCGGCAATTTCCAAGTGGCACATTAACAGGTCATTGCATTTTTGTAAAAACTGAATGGCGCGCTAGATCCGATCTGGGAGTGCGCTATCTGGCAGTGTACTATGATTTTAGGGGTGTGACAAAATATGCTTTACTTCATGCAGGCTGTGCTGTATTTTAGTTAGGTAGCATTTTGTTTTCAGATTGTATATCTGATTTTGCGACATAATACCTTTGTAGACAGACCTGTAGAATAATTTAAAGAACTTAAGTTTAATATGGCATATAAAGATTGCTGTTGCAAAAATTGGATATAAGTAATTTATAATTTATATTTGCAACAGGTCTAACTAAGAAAACGTATGAAAATAAAAAACAACCTTAAACTATTTAGAGATGCATTGGGCTTTACTCAAGAGACAGTAAGTTCCTTCCTTGGTGAAAAGATATCCAGAGGTGCATTGGCTAATTATGAAGCGGGCACAAGAGAGCCTCCGCTTGATGTGCTGCTTAAGTTAGCTGATCTATATGGTGTTGAGTTGTCTGATTTTTATGAGGAAGACAAAGACAAGTTACAGGATGCTCTTCTTTTTGCCTTTAGGATGGAAGATGTTGCTGAGAGTGATTTAGAAGTAATTGCTAATTTTAAAGAAGTCGTCAAGTCCTATTTAAAAATGAATACCATTGCCAAGAATGAATAGGGAGTTAATTGAGTTACAAGCAGCGAAACTGAGAGAGGGATGGGGTTTCTCACATACTGAACCAATCAATGTGGAACAGCTTCTCTTAAAATTAAATATATTAACACTCTTTAGGCCAATGAGTGAAAGCTTTTCGGGGATGTGCCTTAAAAGAGGTAATTTTTGCTTTATTCTGGTAAATTGTAAGCACCCGGTTGGAAGACAAAATTTTACTATTGCTCACGAACTCTATCACTTATTTGGTGAGGAGGATTTATACAGGCATTGCAGTACATCAGATTCTGCTGCTCAAAGTAAAGAGGAAAAGAAAGCTAATTACTTTGCCTCGGCTTTACTGATGCCCAAGCTGGGGCTTCAAAAAATGATTCCGGAAGATGAATTGAAAAGTAAAGCGTTATCTATAGGTACTCTTCTAACATTAGAAAATTATTTTAATGTCTCAAGAAGTGCATTGTTGGTGCGACTTGATCAGTTACGAATAATCTCTAAGAAAAAATATGAAAAATTAAGTTTGCTACCGGTTAGTGAATTAGCAAAAGAATACGGTTTTAATACAACGTTGTATAAATCCGGTAACTGTGGAAAAATCATTGGTGATTATGGCATTAAAGCTCGTAAATTATTCGACGAAGAGCTTATTTCTGAGGGCCATTTCATTGAGTTGATGTATAAAATAGGGGTAAAACCTAATCTAAATAACGTAACAAAAGTGAGTGATGTCTGGACAGGAGAGGGTGAAAATAGTATTGGATACTGACGTTATTATTCACTTTATTAGGGGAGGGGCTTTCACTCTCTTACCCAAGATCCTACCCGGCTATTCATTTGTTATTCTGGAAAGGATATATAATTCGGAACTTTTTAATATGCATGGGGGGATGATTTCAAATGTAATTGCACATTTAAATCATTGTCAATAGAAAAGTGGGAGCCAAAAGGAAAGGCAAGGGTTGAATTCATGCAACTAGAAAAGAAGTTTGGCATAGGGGAGAGTTTAGCTATGGTTTATTGTAAATACAACCATAATGTTTTAGCAAGTAGTAATCTGAAGGATATTAAAGAATATTGTACAGACAACGGGATTACTTATGTGACCACTATGGATTTGCTACATAGAGCTTGGATAAGACAACTTATGACAGAAAAAGAGTGCGATCAATTTATTTCTGATGTTATCCGTAAAGGCAGCAAACTCCCGGTTCGTAGGATAAAAGACTATAAAAGTAGAGGGATTGTGTTGTAGACGAAAGAGTTGCAGCAATATTTTCCAGTGTGAAAGAAGAGTCAAAAGAAAAATCATTTTTGGTGCGCCAGATCTGATCTGGGAGTGCGCCAATTTTACAAGCAAATGAAGAAGATATTACTTTATGGCATCGCCTTTGCTCTTTTATTTCTCTTATACCAAATAGTTATGAGCAGTGGAAAGAGGTTTATGAATCCTACGCTGGAGGAGCAGTTTTCGCCCAAGATGTCCGATGTGTTAAAAATGAGAAGGGAGGGGAGAGAGAAGTGGGAAAAGGGCGGTAGGTCAGCAGCTGCGGTTGCGACTGCAGTGACCGCAAAGGCGGCGGCGGCTCGGCTTAATGAAAGACCGGCGGAGGGGGAGGTGGCCGTGACGTTTGTGGGGCATGCGACGTTTTTGATCCGGACGGCGGGACTGACTATCCTGACCGATCCCGTTTGGTCTGACAGGGCAAGTCCCGTACGGTGGGTGGGGCCGGAGCGTGTGACAAAGCCGGGGGTGGAGCTGGATAGTTTGCCGGCGGTGGATGTGGTGCTGATTTCGCACAACCATTACGACCACCTGGATAAAAAGACGTTAAAAGCGTTGGAGCGGCGATTTTCTCCTTTGGTGCTTGTTCCTGTGGGTGATAAGAAGCGGGTGCAGTCGTTTGGCGTAAAAAATGTGCAGGAGCTTGACTGGTGGGAGAGTGTAGAGGTAAATGAGAGTACCACCATTACGTTTACTCCGCAACAGCACGGATCGGGCCGAGGCCTTTTTGACCGCAACAAAAGCCTTTGGGGGAGTTTCTTTATTCGGCAAGGGGAGCGGAGTCTGTATTTTGGCGGGGATGGCGGTTATTCTACGCATTTTGCCGATATAAAAGAACGCATGGGCTCCCCTGATATTGCGCTACTTGGCATTGGATCGTACAAGCCCGAGTTTTTTATGAAGCCCATTCACACCAGTCCTGCCGAGGCGGTTCTGGCACACAAAGATTTGGGGGCAAAGCGGAGCATCGGTATGCATTTTGGCACCTTTCAGATGTCTTCGGAGGGGTTTGAAGAACCGGTGCAAGACCTTAAAACAGCCATAGAAAAAGAGGGGCTTGCGGAAGATGAATTTATAGTGATGCAAGAAGGTGAAACTAAATTTGCATTTCCGAGAATAATCACTACATTTGACTAACGCAACCGCCATTACAGTAACGCGGGTTGCGATAAACTACGAGAATGTGATTAGATTTTATAATAGAGAGAAAGAACTTGCCTTACTCGCAAATACGTGGGTGAAATCACAGAAGTTTGCGCAGATGACTTTTGTTGTAGGGCGCAGACGTATAGGAAAGACTACTCTTCTTACCAAAGCATATGAGGCCGGACCTATGGTCTATTTGTTTGTGGCTAAAAAGAATGAGATTCTTTTATGTGAGGAGTTTTTGGAAGAAATAAGCAACAGCCTTGGGGTGAAGGTATTCGGTATCATGCGAACCTTTAAGGATGTATTTGGGTTTATGATGGAACTCTCACAAACTCGCAATTTTACTGTGATAATAGATGAATTTCAAGAGTTCTATAACATCAATCCATCCATATACAGTGATATGCAGAATATATGGGATGTTAAAAAGAACGATAGTAAGATGAATCTTGTTCTTTGCGGTGATGCAAAAGAACCGTTGTTTGGAAGAGCCACTGCCCGAATCTATTTGAAGGCATTCGATATCTCTACTATAAAAGAAATATTTGAGAACTACCATCCGAAGTATAGTAACGAAAATTTACTGGCTTTTTATATGCTTACAGGTGGGGTAGCCAAGTATGTTGAATTGTTGGCAGAGGCAAATGCATTCACATTAGATACGATTCTGGAAGAGGTGTTTTCTGCTAACTCTTTGTTTCTGGATGAAGGAAGGAATGTGTTGGTGGATGAATTTGGAAAAGATTACGGTAATTACTTTTCCATTCTGTCACTCATTGCTTCGGGCAAAACATCGCGTAGCTTGATGGAATCTGTCCTTGAAATGCAGATTGGAGGATTTCTGGATCGGCTGGAAAACGATTTTGGACTAATAACTAAGGTGCGACCTGTCCTTTCTAAACCTTACGGACGTAATGTTAGATATATGATAAACGATCAGTTTCTAAACTTTTGGTTTCGGTTTATTTATAAATACCGTGGAGCCATAGAGATGAGAAACCTGGAGTACGTGAAAAAGATAGTAAAGCGGGATTATAAAACTTATACTGGGCTGGTGCTTGAGCGTTATTTTGTCAATAAGATAGTTTCAGAGGAAGATCTTTCAGAAATAGGGTCGTATTGGGAAAAAAACAATCAAAATGAAATCGATATTGTAGCCTTGAACCACTACCAAAAAAAGGCCATTATTATAGAAGTTAAAAGACAACCAGAAAATATTAAAATGAATGTTCTTAGGCAAAAAGCCACGACGCTCGTTGCTAAATTGGAAAACTACACCATAGAGTACAGAGGATTGTCAATGAAGGATATGTGATTATATTTTTACACATGAAACACATCAGAACCATACTTCTTATTTTGTTGGCGGCCATGGTGCTCTCTTGCAGGGGCAATATAACGCCGTTGTCTTCCGATAAAGAATTATTGAGTTTTTCCCTGGAGAAGGAACATAATCCTTGGCTTAAGGGCTCTGTGATGGGAGTGGTTGACGGGCGCCGTATTAAACTGGTCCTTCCCCAGGCAAAGAGCAATGAGAGCTTGGTGGCTACTTTTACGTACAACGGAGTGGGGGTATTTGTGGGGGGTGTGGAGCAAGAGTCGGGCGTTACTGCGAACGATTTTTCCAAGCCTCTGGAATATACCGTGATGGCGCGCGATGAAAGCACGCAGAATTATACAGTGGTGGTAGATTGGATCCCGGTAGAGAAGGCCAACCTTCCTCACATACATATTGCTATTGAGAATGGAGAGCCTATGGAAACTCGGGACAAAAAAAGGGAACTCAACGCGGTGGTGAGGGTGGAGGGGAAGCGGAACTACCCGAGTTACGAAGGAGAATGCACTATCCGGGGCCGAGGCAATTCCACGTGGGGCATGCCCAAGCAACCGTACCGCATAAAGCTGAAAGAGGCGGCGTCTCTTATGGGGTTGCCGGCGTACAAGGACTGGGTGTTGCTGAACGAGTACCTGGACGGAACTATGTTGTACAACTCGGTGCCCTATAAGGCCGGGCAGCTGTTGGGGATTCCCTTTACCAATACCGTGGTGCCTGTGGAACTGACTATCAACGGGGAATACCGCGGGGTGTATGGTTTTACAGAGCATAAAGAGGTGGGTGTGGGGCGGATAGACGTGGGGGATAACGGATTGCTGTTGGAATTGGATGTGTATTACGACGAGGATTGGAAGTTTATGTCCGGCTCTTCGCATTTGCCCGTGATGATTCAGTTTCCCAAGAGTAAAGACATGAATACGCAGTTGCTGCAAACCATTCGGGACGATTTCAACCGCTTGGACCGGTTGGTGCAGGATTCCTCTTTTCCCAACAACAATTATCTGGATTATTTTGACGACGTGTCGTTTGTCAACTATATGATTGTGTATGAGCTCACCAAGAACGGTGAGATTAACCATCCCAAAAGCACGTACATAAACAAGCCGGCCGGAGGGAAGTATCGTATGGGCATCATCTGGGATTTTGACTGGGCGTACGGATTTGAAGAAGCGTACATGCACTACAACACGGCCCATGCCGGGGAGCCTTTGTTCTGGGGTGGAGACAAAGCCAACCACCTAGGCACCGGCTTTTTCGGCCGCTTGATGAGCGACCCGCACATGCGGCAACTTTTCAAAGAACGCTGGCAGTGGTTCAAAGAAGAAAAATTGGATTTGTTAAAGGACTACGTTGTTGAATACGCCGAGGCTGTGGCTCCGGCCCTGCAAGACGATCACGCCGTCTGGGGTCCCAGATCCGCCAGCTCCAACCCCCAAACCAACCTCCAACGCATGCTGGACTGGTTGGATGCTCGTATGGCGTATATAGAGATGGTTTATTTGTTTAAGTGCTATAAAATTACTTAATCTTTTATGCAGCGTACGGACATGCCTGTTGTTTTTGCATTTTCATCTGTACTAACGCCTGGCTTATTATACTCTATTCTTCGTCTGAATGCATTGGTATTAGTACTGTGTTCTTCAGTTGACCAGAAAAAGGCATCCGTGGTAAGATAGTCAAAGTTCTTACTGGCCATATATCCTCCCGGCAATGCACTAAATTTGGAAGCGTTGATTTTATGCGAATAATCGGTATTACCCGGAGCACCTTCTACATCAGAATTTGCCCAATCAGGTCTTCCTGTAGCTAATGCTTTTGCTATTCTTGACCAAGGACCATATGCTGTGCCGTCATACGTATATCTGTTTGATCTTAAGTACTCTCCCAAAATGTCCCATTCTCCTCTACTGGGTACATGCCAACCGGGAGGACAAGGTCCTTGTACGCTACTGGGAATGGCAGCACTGCTGGCAGCACCATTCATAGCAGCCGTCCAGTTGTAAAGTACACCGTATTTCTTGTAATTGGCTGAATTTTTAGCAGAGGATAATCCAAGACCATTAGCACCATAGACATAATACTTGCTTTCTGTATGCGAAACATCAGTAGAATGTAAGGTTATTTCCGGCAGGTACTTCAAGTTTTCTTGCATCCATGTTTGGGTTCCAATCCGGACTGTAGCATACAAGTTTCCGTCACGGGTATCTGCCAACACTCCTTCACCCGAACCATCTACCGATCCGTCCGGTATTTCAATAACGCCCGGCCCTACAAATGCCAACGCGCTTCCGTTGTGTGTGGCGTATAAGTGGTAGGCTTTGCCTGTAGTGGCTTTTCTGGCCGCTTTGTAATCTGTGTAAGTTACGGTAGCTGAACCTGTACCGTTTCTGATGGAAAGACGCAGAGCCGGCCAATCGGCACCTTCGCCTTCTCCTTTTGCCATAGGTAACCATGCCCAGAAAGCCAGGACACCGTTCTCTACAACATAGGCGTTATTAGCCGGAAAGCGGATTTGAGTGGTTTTGGCGCTTTCGGCACCACCTGTCAGAAAGTATTTATCTTTTATGCTAAACCTGTTTGACAGGGGATAAGCCGCAATCTGACCGGTTACCCCGTCTTGTTCTAATATGGCTTCTGTAATATTATTGATAGTGGCACTTCCGGTGTTTTTGACCAGGATTTTGAAGAAAGAGCCCATGTGTTGAAAATTCACTCCAAATTTTGGTGTGGTTTTATCTATGTTAAGCGCTTCAAAATAAAGCATGACTACTCCTTTTTTGTAGAGTGTATGCAGGTCGTGGGCAAAGAAATCTTCCGTGTCCGGAAGGTTGGCTCTGGACGGGTCTTCTGTGTTCAGTCCTTTGCCGCCATACAGTCCGTATAAGTCAAATTTTTCTTTTACATCATTGGGAATGACTATATTAAAAGTGGCTTTTCTGTTGTTTTCTGTATCTACAACAACAGCTACTTCTTGTACTGTTTTTATAGTTCTGTCTTGGGTATCTGTATATACAATCCCCAATTGTATCTTATCACCGTCTTCCCAGTAAAGGTCTATGTCTAAACCTTTTTCTTCCATAGCAATTCGCGTGTTGGGTCTTGTCTGTGTTTCTTCTGTAAGCAGTGCTGTAATGGTTATGGTATGTCCTTGCTCATTATTGTTAGGCAAACCGTCATGAATGCATCCTACCGGTAGGATAGTAAGCACCTATACTATGGCTATATTTATCTTTTTCATAATCTGTTTCATATGAATCGTTTTTAGTTCTGGAAAGGTACTAAAATATAAAAAATAGGACAATTTATCAAGTCTTTAAAAACTTGATTTTAAGTTTAATAAATGGTGTTTATATTTGCTATATTTGTCTCTTAATGCTTGAGAAATTATACTACCGGATTGCCGGACATTGCTTGATCATTAAGACTTCCAACGCAGAGGTTACGGAAGACTTATTGCCCACTTTCCGCCCGTTTAGACTAGAACAGGAAGAATACAAAAATGCATTGTTCTGTTTTTCCGGGGATGCGGTGATTCCTCTCCCGAGCAAAGAACCGGATGAAACACTTGTAGTGGACGATGCCACTTTTGCTGTTTATCACAACAACGGGGAAATCACCATAAGCATGACGCTCGGCGGAAAGGAGCAGCAAACCGGCGGAACAGAACACCGCATTCAAATCTCGGCAAACAAAAAAAAGGTTCTTTCTGACCTTACGCTAACCACTCCCTACGAGGAGCACTTTCTTACGTACTTGCTGCGGACAGCCTTTGGCACGACGGCAGCATACCACCGTACGTTGAAGATGCACGCCTCGGTCATTAAAAAAGACGGGCGGGCTGTTGTCTTTTTGGGGACGAGCGGTACAGGCAAAAGTACGCACAGCAGTCTGTGGCTGAAGCATGTGCCCGGCAGTACGCTTTTGAACGACGATGAACCGTTGGTGCGTTTGTCGGACGATGGGCGCGTGTGGGTGTTTGGCGCACCATGGAGTGGAAGTACTCCGTGTTATAGGAATAAAAAAGCCGAGGTGGCAGCTTTTGTGCTTTTACAACAAGGACCGGAGAACAAGCTGGCAAAGTTGGGAGCGTTGGAGGCATTTAAGGTGCTGTTGCAATCAGCAGCTGTTTTCCGTTCGGGCAGGGAACACCGGGAGCACATGGTTACTCTCATTTACGACATTTTGGAAAAAGTGTCTGTGTACCGTTTGATAAACCGTCCCGACCGCGAGGCAGTGCAGTTGACACATTCTTTGTTACATACAATCCATGAAAATGAGGACAATAGATAATCGATTGTTTTTTGACGAGGTTGCCGAACAGTTGACCTTGGGTTATACGGTGCGTATTCGTGCCCGTGGAAACAGCATGTTGCCTTTTATACGCGATGGCCGAGATGTGCTGGTGCTGGAACATCCTGGAGAGCGCGATTTTGCTCAAGGCGAGATGTTGCTGACACAGCTGGATGACGGACGGTACGTAATCCATCGGTTGGTAAAGGTGAAAGGTGATCAGTTGCGGTTACGAGGTGACGGTAATTTGAAAATATACGAAACGTGCAGTCGGGCCGAGGTGTTGGCTCGCGTAACGGAAGTGGTGCGAGGTAGAAACATAGTGCAGGGGAGCAGACGCTGGAATGCGTATCGGTTTTTGTGGCCTTCGCATCCGTTTTTGCGGCGTGTAGGCCTGGCCATTTACAGAAGAATTAATAAACAATAATTGGGTTGTACTTTAAACCGGCAAGAAGGATTATTTATGTATCTTTAGATTATGAAAAAAGTTGTCTTCTAGCATCCGGCAGCAGAGAACACGGACATTGTGTTCGTATAGTAGTTTACGCGTATGTCAATAAAAGTCTTAACCACCGGTGATATTCATATAGGGAAAAGTTCCTCCGGTTTGAAGAGGAGTGATGCTGCAATGGCTACAAAAGAGACGTGGAGCAGGATAGTGGATTATGCTATCGCCCATGGGGTAGATGTGGTGGCTTTATCCGGTGATATAGTAGATAGAGATAATAGGTATTTTGAGGCGATTGGACCGTTTCAGAGGGGATTCGAGAGGTTGAAGCAGGCGGGTATTGTTCTTTATATGGTGGCCGGCAATCACGATTTTGATGTGTTGCCTCAGTTGGTAGATCCCCAAAGGTATGACAATGTGCGTTTTCTTGGTGCAAAGGGCGAGTGGGAGAGTGATTTGTTTATAAAAGGAGAGGAAAAGCTTCAGTTTGTTGGCTGGTCCTTTCCTGATGCTCATGTTACCAATGATCCGCTTACCTTGTTCAACAGTACAAATATAGATCCCAATATACCTGCAGTAGCTCTGCTGCATTGCGATGCAGGGCTGCGAGAGAGCATCTATGCCCCGGTTCCCATTGACAGTTTTAGAGACTCCCGCATAGATGTGTGGGTGCTTGGACATATTCATAAACCGCAAATCTTAATTGAGAGAGAACCGCTCGTCTTCTATCCAGGATCGCCTCATGCTTTGAGTGCAAAGGAACAGGGAGTACATGGAGCTGTGGTATTGACCATTCATTCGCGAACAGAGATTGAAAGAAAGATAATTCCTCTCTCGCCGGTAAGGTATGAAACGATTGAGATTGATGTTACAGGTAGGGAACAGAAGGAGCATGTACGCGATGTTATAACATCCGAGTTGTTTGAGGATGTGCAATCAAAGCCGCCCCAGGAACTAGATGGAGTATCCTATTTGGTGTACGATGTCACACTTGTTGGTGAGCACATTAGTATTCCGGATTTGAAGAATTGGACTGTTGATTTGGTTGAGGATTACGAACAGAGGGTGGGCTCTTCCGAGGTCTGTGTCTGGGTACGCAATTTGACAATTGATGTCACTCCCGGGGTGGAAAATATGGATGAGCTGGCTAAGGACAACTCTCCTGTAGGTCTATTGGCTAAGACGATTGTTGCGCTTGAAAAGGGGGAAGATGATACGTTTGTGAATGCTTTGTTGGCAGACTGGGAAACGGCTTATGCCGATATTGTTGGAAGCGGTGTCTATCACCCCCTACGTGCCAGGCAAGCGGATGAGGTAGACAATATGAGAGAGGTTCAGGTAGGTGTTGATACAAAAGATGAAGCAGCAGCCGGTAAGGAAAAGGCCAAACACTATCTTCTTAAAGAGTGCAGGCAAATACTAACAGAACTGCTAAACAGCAATAAGGCTACGTAAAAAGGATTTGTTATGGGAGGAAAAAAAGCCTATTTATTTAAGTCGCTATCTATTCATAAAATTCCGGGATTCCCCAGAGGTATGAAAGAGATAGAAGATTTTTCTGAAAATATAAATCTTGTTGTAGGACCCAATGCCTCAGGCAAGAGTTCTACTGCAAGAGCACTTCAGCAGTTGATATGGTACAACGAGGGCGGATCTAAGGACCGGTTGGAGGCTAAAGTGGTTCTGGGTGAAGAAAATTGGAACATTGAAAGAGACTTTGGTAAAAGGCTTGTTCAGAAAAACAGGAAAGATGCCGATATGGCCGGTATCCCTGCATCTGAGGGAAAAAGCCGCTACCTATTGGCGCTGGACAGCATGATGTATGAGGAGGAGAGCGACCTTGCCAAGGAAATTGTGAAGCAGTCCATTGGAGGGTATGATTTGGATGCTGCTCGCGACCGTTTGAGGTATAGTTTACATATATATGGAAAGGGGATTGGGGAATTTACCAGGTATGGTGATGCTGTCAAAAAGTATAGAGAGGTTAGGAGAAGGCATGAAGATTTGAAGAGGGATGAGCAGAGGTTGACAAAGCTGAGTGAGGATAGGGAGAAGGCACAGGAGGCGCACAGCACCGTAGATTATTACAAATTGGTGATTGACTTTCTTAAGGCTAAGTCTGATTGGAGTCTGCGCAAGGAGGAAAAGGATTCGTTTGATCCTTCTATGGAGAAGCTGTTGGGAAGAGAGTATGAGGAGATTCAAAGCTATATGACAGCAATCAGTGAGTATGGTAATGGAATAGAGCAAGCTGTTCATAAGAGAAAGGATGCAGAGAAGAGACTTAGTGAACTGAGGGTTCCTACGACAGGAATAAAGAATGAAACGCTTGATGAAATAGAGGGTAGGGTTAGTAGTCTGGAGTTTTTAAAACGCACCTTGGAAGAGAATGGGCGCAAGATTGCTGCTTTAAAAGAGAAAGAGCAAGGTGTTTTAAAGGGTTTTGACGATTCTGTTGACCCTACGGGGTGGAGGGGTCTTTCTGTTGATAATGTGAGTGATCTGGACAGGTTGCTTCAAGAGACCCATCAAAATCTTAGCGCAAAGATGGCTTTGTTAGCAAGAGAGAACGTACTTGCTAAAAGTGATGATATACATGAGAGTAGTGTAAAAGAGGATGTTGACTTACAGACTTTGCAGAGTGGAATTGAGTATTTAAGCTTTTGGCTGAAGGAGTTGGCAGGTGCCAAGAGGGTAGATTGTGGTTGGATAGCCGTCTCGTCTCTGTCAGTAGTTGCTGCTATAGCTGTTGCTCTATATCCTAAGGGATGGGGATGGTTCTATCTGGTACCGCTTTCAATTTTGATAGGGATAGTTGTTGTCTATGCCTATTTGAAAAAAGGACGCATGAACAGAAGGCTTGAAGGGCATCAGGAGTATTTTAGCAAGCTGAACATTGAACCGCCCTCTTCATGGGAGAGTGATAGTGTTGTTACTCGGTTGGATGAGTTGATCAGGAGTTACAAAGAGATGGTGCGGATGGAACAGACCCGGGATGATTTGAAGCGTATTCGTAGCGATTTAAAGGAGCTTGAAAAGAAGGCTGAAACGTTAGAGAGCAGACATGAACAATGGCAGGAGAGATTAGCGGGTGCTCCCGGTTTTCCGCAAGAAGAGGAGGATTTCACAAGCCTCTATTGGTTTATTGTGAAAGTTGGTCAGTGGCAGGAGGCAAATAGTGAAAGGTTGGCGTTGGAGGCTGACAGTGGGGTGGTAAAGGAGCAATATGAAGAGCAACTGAATAATTTGAACAGATTGTTGGAGAAGTCTGGTTTTGGTAGGGTAGACGATCCAATAGCAGCCGGTGCTACCTTGAAACAGCTGAGAGATGAAGAGGGTAAGCGTAGGGAATCTGTCAGGGATATAGATGATAGCAAGAGGGAGATTGAAAGGTTACAAATCCAGTTGAATAAAAGTAGAGAGGGTCTTTCACAGATATATCGCACTTTAGGTGTGGAAGAAGGAGATAGTGGAAAGGTAAAGCAATTGGTTGATCAGCTGAATGATTTTCATGAGGCGAAGAACAATGTAAGGGATGCTGAAAACAGATTTAAAAGATATAGAGAAAGTCTTGAGGAGTACACGAATTACAGTATTGAAGAGATAGAGAAGCTGCCGATTGATCAGGCACAGGCGTTATTGACTGAGTATCAAGGGGTGGCTGCCGGCTTGGACGATATTAATGAGGAGATTACAAGAATAGAGACATTGGTAGAGAAAGAAAAGCTGGGAGACAGCCTTCAAGATGCCATTGCAGAGAGGGAGCGTGCGCTTGATGGGTTGAACAGTCTGATGGAAAAAAACACAAGCTCAATTACCGGATATCTGATATTGAAGCATTTGAAGGAGAAGACGAAGGAGGGAAATCGTCCCATGTTGTTCCATCGTGCAAACATTATTTTTAACAAAATTACTAACGGTCGATATGAGCTGCTGGTTGATGAGGATGAGAGCGGCAATCCTACTTTTAGAGCATTCGATACTAAACTGAAGCTTGGACAGGAGCTGACAGAACTCTCAGCCGGAACGCGTTTGCAACTGCTGCTTTCTGTGAGATTGGCTTTTGTGGAAAGCACAGAGTCATCTATCAAGCTGCCTTTGTTTGCAGATGAATTGTTAGGCAATAGTGATGATGAACGTGCCGGGGCGATTATTGAATCGTTGATTAAGATAAGTAAGGAGGGACGGCAGCTGTTCTATTTTACAGCTCAGTCTGATGAAGTTCAGAAGTGGATAGCTTACCTGGAAAAGAGCGATATAGACTACAAAGTGATTCAGCTAGAAGGCGATCCCGGTAGCCGATACGTTTCCGATGTGTCGTTGCCTGAACTTGAGGCGTTTCAGTTGAAAAGTGCTGTTCCTTTGCCCAAGGGAATGACCCACCAAGAGTATGGGGAAGCAATTGATGTAAGGCCCTTTCATCTGCTATTGCAAGAGAGCGGTGAGCTGCCGCTTTGGTATGTGATTGAGGATCCGGAAATGCTTTATGTAGCTCTTAACAGAGGAATAGGCTGTTGGGCTCAGCTGGAGAGTTATTATCAACACGGAGGCCAGTTGCAGGGTATTGATGGCGAGGCTGTTGAGCAGATGGGCAAAAAAGTGGAACTGTTGAAAGAACTGCAGAAACTCTATAGAAGGGGACGTGTCAGGCCTATAGACAGGGGGGTGCTGAAGGTTTCAGGAGCTGTATCCGGCGCCTTTATTGACAAGGTGTCTGAAAAGATGGACGAGTTGCAGCGTGATCCAAAGAAGTTGGTGCAGGCTTTAAAGGACGGAGAGGTGCCTCGCTTTAGAGGGGATAATATTGCCCAGTTAGAGGGGTATTTGGATGAAGAGGGATATATAGATGACCACGAAGTGATGGATCAGCAGGATATAATAATCCGGCTGCAGGCCTTTGTCTCAAGAAGTGGTATGGATCTTGAAGAGGCCGAGCGGTTTATTGGTTCTGTTCTGAGAACTTAGCTTTGGCTGTTTACAGAAGATGTGTTATTTTGCATAATTAACTACAAACTATGAAACTGAAAGAACAATTTTCTATTCGTAAGATAGGAGACGAGTATATGATGGTATCAAAAAGCGGGTCCGGTTTGGATTATACGCGGGTAGTAACGCTTAACCAATCGGCTGCTTTTTTAATAGAATCTGTGCAGGGAAAGGAGTTCTCTGCAGAAAGTTGGGTGGATTTGTTGGTTGAAAAATATGGTATAAGCAGATTGGAAGCCGATAGAGATGTACAAACTTTAATTAACGCTTTAAAACAACACAACCTTGTTGAAATATAAGTATTGTTTGCCTATAGAACAGCTCTTCTTGGATGTGCTTTCCGCTGCCTTGTGGAGCAAACCGTTACAAGCTGCTTCTTTTACAAGCCTGAGTCTTGCCGATTGGAAAGCGTTGGTGGCTATGGCTCACAAACAGAGCGTCAATGCTTTGGTGGCCGATCAGGTGTTGTCGTTGCCGGCCGAGGCGCTGCCTCCGCAAGAAGTGAAAATGCAATTGTTGGCGCATATAGAACAAACAAAATCTTTGAATCACAGACGCTTGGAGGTCTTGGCAGCGTTGAAAGAAGAATACAACCAAGCCGGTTTTCCGTTTGTACTGATGAAAGGACCGGCAAGCGGTCATTATTACCCCAATCCGATGTTGCGCAATCCGGGCGATATTGATATTTTACTTTACGGGAAGGGAGATTACGAGCGTTCGCTTTCTTGGGCTCTCAAGAAAGGGTACAATGCGAAAGATGCCGGGCATATTCATTACAATTACGATTGGAACGGTGTGGTAGTGGAGCCGCACAGGAGGATATCGTATTTTGATCGCAGTAGTTACGACAGGATGTTTATTGAGTGGGAGAAAGAGGTGATGGGTGATGGGTTTCCGATATTGGAGTTGGATGCTAGTGGGGGACAAGGGACAGTTGATGTATGGGCACTGCCGGTGGAAATGAATGCCTTTTTCTTATTTCATCATACGTTTCGCCATTTTATACATCAAGGGGTGGGATTGCGGCAATTGTGTGATTGGGTGTTGTTCTTGCAACATCATTACAAGCAGATAGATCCGGATGCATTTATCGAGCGCGTTTGTTCCTATAAATTGTTGTATCCTATGCAAGTATTTGCCTCTGTGGCTGTGCAGTATTTGGAAGCTTCGCCGGCTGTGTTTCCGTTTGTTATAGGAGCTGCCAAGGAGCACCACGTGCGTGCAGTGGCTGCGGATATATTGAGGGTAGGCAATTTTGGGTTTCACAAACCGGGCAAAAAGCGTCCCGACGGAAAATACTCCGGTATGTGGTATTCATATGTAGAAACAGTCAAGCGTACTTTTCGTTTTGCTTCCTTATCTTGCAGTCATATTGCTGTGTTACCGCACAAAAAATTAATTAACAGATTGAGGATTGGCTTTGACGCATAAGTGATTCTAAGCGCATGAAAGAAACTCTGAGGTTTTTAAATTACGTGTCCCGAGGGGTGCGTTCTCGGTTGGTTGCCATTACTTTTGTTGGACTGGCCGAGGTGGGCTTTTCGTTGGCGTTCGTGTGGTTTTCCAAGGCCATCATAGACATTGCTATTGGCAGCCGACCGGGAAATTTGTTGTACCATGCGTTGTTGCTCATAACTTTGATTTTGTTGCAGATTCTGTTTAGGGCGTGGGAGGTGAAGTTGCGGCGGATGACGCAGGTGCGTATGGGCAATTTTGTACGGTACAGTGTTTTTTCCAAATTGTTGTATTCCCGTTGGCAGGAATTGGCCACGGTCCATAGCGGCGACATGTTGACGCGCATTATTCGTGATACGGACGATTTGGTAGATATGATGGTGTACGGGTTGCCGTTGGCGCTTGTGTCTGTGGTGCAGTTTGCCGGGGCGTTGGTCATTCTTTATATTTTGGATCCTACGCTGGCGTTGATTCTGGGGGTGGGGTTGCCGTTGTTGGTGGGGTTTAGTCGGTTGTATTACCGGCATATGAAAAAATATACGTTGCAGGTGAAAGAGAGCGAGAGTCTGATTACGTCTATGTTGGAAGAGAGTTTGCTGAATCAGGTGTTGATCAGGACATTTGAGCGGCAACAAGACGAATTGGACCGTTTGGACGGGTTGCAGGGGCAATTGCACGAGGATGTGCGGCAACGGACACGGGTGTCTGTGGTGGCCAATTTGTTGATGGGATTGACGTTTAACGGGGGCTATATTACGGCGTTTTTGTGGAGTGCCTGGAGCTTGGCTTATCAAAAAGTAACCTTTGGAACGGTTACGGCGTATTTGCAATTGGTCAGTAGGATCCAGCGTCCGCTTTACGAACTGGTACGGCAATTGCCGGGCATTGTGTCGGCCAAGGCTGCAGCGGAGCGGTTGATTTTTTTGACCGGTTTTACGTTGGAAGAAACAAAAGATCCCGTTTTGTTGCAGGGGGACGTAGCGTTGCGTATAGAAGATGTGTCGTTCTCTTACGATAGGGGGTCTGAACCGGTCTTAGATGGCTTTTCACTAGACTTGAGACCCGGAACTATGGTGGCCGTTATGGGGCCCACCGGCGTGGGAAAAACCACCTTGCTGCGTTTGTTGTTGGCGTTGGTCAAGCCGGACAAAGGGCGTTTGGTGCTGGAAGATGAGTTTAGGCAGGCAGAGGTGTCGGAACGGACCCGTTCCAATTTTGTATATGTGCCGCAAGGCGGCTCCTTAATCAGCGGAACCATCCGTGCCAATCTGGAGTTGGGCTTGCCGGCGGATGCTGCAGCCGTTCCCCATGAAGAGCAACTGCAGCGTGTGCTGGAGATTGCCTCGGCCCAATTTGTATTTGAGCTGCCTGACGGTTTGGATACGGTGCTGGGCGAAGGCGGCAGCGGTCTGTCAGAAGGACAAGGGCAGCGCATTGCCATTGCCCGAGCGTTGCTGCGACCGGGTAAAATCTTGTTGCTGGACGAGGCCACCTCGGCTTTGGATCCGGAAACTTCGCGTTTGTTTGTGGAAAATCTGCGTCGTCATATAGGCAATCGGTCTGTGCTTTTTATCACGCACCAACCGCACGTAGCCGCTCTCTGCGACTACCGCGTGGAATTGCCGGCAACGTCTTTTTAGAGACTGGCTTGCCATGTGCCGCTGGCCGATACGTTAATGCCTAGGATGGTTGCGCTTCCGGTCAGGGTGCCCGAAAGAGATGTCAGATCTTCTGAGAAGTAGCCGATAAAGTTGCCTTTGACGTTGTGTCCGGTAAAGCCTCCGTATTCGAGTTTGTCTATATAAACGGTAAATTGGATGGTTTCTTTGGAAATGTAGGTGATGTGGCCGGTATATCCCCGAACTAGTATGTGTTCATGGTCCAATATGGTTAAGTCTATGCTGCCGATTTGTGTAAGGCCCATAATGTCTACTTTGGCGGTGCCGTTCCAGTAGCTGGGGAAGAGCCATTGCAAGTCCGGGTGTTGTGTGATGGTAAAGGTGAGCTTGTCGTTGTTGGTGTTGGCGAGGGTGAGTTTGGCCGTTCTGGTGCCTCCGGTGTTTTGGTGAAAGGTTATGTGGTTTTCAATGGCAGAGGCGGATTCCGGGTGGCCGGTAGTTTCTATGGTGTACCATTGGGCCTGTGTTTGACCGGTGATGGTCCACGGCAAGCTGCTTGTGACGGTAAAGGGGAATGTTTGCGGTCCGTCGTGGGAGATTTTTAGGTTTGTGGGGAGGGTCCAGTCTAAGGCGTGTTGGCTTACGGTAACGGTGCAGGTGTTTAGGTCTGATTGGTATTGGTGTTCGGCTGTTTTAAAAACGGTTTTATTGTGCGGGGCCGATACGGTTACGGTGGCTTCTTGATTGCCTACGCCAGAGGTCTGGGATAGGGTGTACCAATGGTTTTCCGAGGTAGAGAACCAGTCTTTGTTGGATTTGATTTGTATCTCTTGTGTGCCACCCGTAGCCGGTAGCAGAATGTCTGTGGGAGTGACTTGCAATATGCCTAAATCTGCTCTTTGTTCAATGATGACGGTTAGGTTTTTTTCGCCTGCCACCAGGGTCAGGTAGAATGTTCTGGGGTATTCGGTGGTATTTTCCGGTACGGTAAAATGGATGGATTGAACGATTCCGGAGCCTTGGCCTTGCTCCGGGAAAATGGTAGGTGGGTCAGGTATGTCTTCTTCTCCAAATGGGGAGGAAATAACGGCTTGCCAATCTTCTGACGAGTAGAACAGAAAACCGTAGGTGTTGGCAATGGGAGCTATGTGGTATTGCAGTTGTGAAGTGTCGTAGGCTCTTAGTATTTGAGGAGCGTCCTGAATCCAGTCCTCACACCTTGTAAAGAGGAGGAGTGGAACCAGAATCAGGACGTATCTTAGAGTACAGCTGTATTTATGAGCCATGATTTTAAGCGTAAAAGCGGATGTTCTCTACTGGTCGTTTATTTTCGGGTAGCATCCCAGTTGCCGCGGGCTGTGATAGGTACGCCTTCAATAGAGCCGCTTATACTATGGGTGCCTTCCATTGTATTGAGGTCTTTTGAGAAGGTGCCTTGGAAAGTAGTTATAGCGTTTTTGAGTGTTACATGATTATATGTGAAGTCTTTGCCGGCTATCTGGAATTTGATGGAGTCGTGGGTCAATTCCAGAATTTTAGCATAGTGTCCAAAGGCTGTCACTTTTGCTTTGTATTGGCTGTGCTCGCTTTCATCGGTTGCTACTATGGCAAAGTCTGCCGGTCCGATTATTTCATACGTAAGATATCTTATGGAGACGTTGGCCTCCCAGTCCGAGGGTATGAAACGACTGAGATCGGCTTGCTGGGTGACGGTGTACGTGAGTTTTTCATTATTACCGTTGGTAAGAAGCAGTTGTGCCGTCCTAATGTTGCCGGTATTTTCTTCAACCGTGATTTTGTTTGCAATGGGTGTTGCTGATGCATCGTGTGCGTCTTTTTCTACGGATATCCAGCCTGCATTTGAGGCTACTGCCATGGTCCAGGGTAAAGTGCTTAGGACGGTGAAGTCTATCGTATGGGTTTCATTGTATGACAGATTGTAGCTTTTGTCCAAAGTACAGTCCAATGCGTGCTGAGATACGGCAACCGTATATTCAAAATCGCTCGATTTGATGAGAATGGTACCTGTTTGGTGACCTGTTTTGTTGTGAGCAGCTTCTATAATAAGGTCCACTTCTTCGTTACCAATACCTTCTGTTTGAGAGATTGTAATCCAATCGTCCTCTACGGTAGCTGTCCACGGTTTGTTGGTCAGGATTTCAACCACCTTGCTTCCTCCTAAGGAAGGCAATTCTACCTCTTCTGTGCTTATTTGCAAATCTCCCAAATCCGGTCTTTGTTCAATGGGAAGGGTCAACGTTTTTTCACCGGCAAATAGGCTTAAAATGTATGTGCGCAATTCAGATGTATGGTTTTCCGGCACAGTAATATGGATGGTTTGTTTTATTCTGGAACCTTTACCGGAGGAGGGATGTATGGAAGGGCCTCCTTCGCCTCCTCTTACAGCAGGAGTATCTGAGATTTCAGCCGTCCAGTCTTCCGAAGAATAGAAGGAAAACGTATGTGTTTTAGCAGCAGGCGGTATTTCCAAATTCGTTTGTCCGCCTACTTGAGGCATCAATACTTGTGGGGCATCCTGTCCTATACGGTCGCATTGAACAAAGGTAAGTATCACCACAAGAGGCAAGAACCATTGAAAATGTTTTAGATGTTTTAGATGTTTTGTTGTCATAGTCTTTTGTGATTAAAATTGATTATGTAAACATACATTAAATTTTTGGATGGTATGCGATTTGTACTCTAGTTTGAAACGATTAAAATAAGATATTATGAATGTTTTAATGATTGGCGGAACAGGGCTTATAGGTAGCCAAGCCGCTTACGAATTGATACAGCGTGGTCACAAAGTAAAAACTCTGGCATTGCCTCCCTTGCCCGAGGGTGCCGAGCTGCCTAAAGAAATGGAAGTAACTTACGGGAACTTCATGGAAATGTCTGATAAAGAGCTTCTTGAACATCTTAAAGGAAACGAGGGTTTTGTGTTTGCAGCGGGTATAGACGAAAGATTGACTTCTGCACCTCCCATTTACGATATGTTTAAAAAGTTCAACATAGATGCTTTGGAGCGCGTATTGCGGCTGGCTAAAGAGGCCGGAGTCAAGCACAATGTAATTTGCGGATCCTATTTTACATACTTTGCCAAAGCACGTCCCGAGTTGGAACTGACAAAATGGCACCCGTACATTCGCAGCCGTGTGGATCAAGAGAACATGGCGTTGTCTTTTGCCGAACCGGGATTTGATGTGGCCGTATTGGAACTGCCCTATATCTTTGGAACGCAACCGGGGCGCAAACCCGTTTGGTTCTTTTTAGTAGAACAATTGCTGAAGATGGGAAAGAAAACCATGTATCCTAAAGGAGGAACGACCATGGTAACAGTCAAACAAGTGGGAGAAGCGATTGCCGGAGCTTTGGAAAGAAACAAAGAAGGCAAATCCTATCCTATAGGCTATTACAACATGACTTGGCGAGAGATGTTGGAAATCTTCCACAAATACATGGGTACTCCCGATAAGAAAATCGTAACCATCCCTACGTTCTTGTATAAGATGGCCGCTCGCAAATCTGTGAAAGAACACAAGCAAGCCAACTTGGACCCGGGATTGCATCCTGTGGAATTTGCGAAACTGCAATGCTCCAATCAATTCATTGACAAATCCTTAGGCAGCATCCCATTGGGCGTAACGGAAGACGACATAGAAGCCGCCATAGGCCAGTCTGTACAATTGAGCCTGGAAATCATCCGCAACAATACGGAGCTGGTGGATATGCGGGGTGAGTAGGGGTGTTTAGTGGGGCTTGGTGTGTGGTGTGTGGTGTGTGGTGAGGCTGGTGAATTTTGGTGGGGTTTTGGCGCGTTTTTGGTGCGCCATCTCTGATCTAGCGCACCACTTTTGTTATGTGAATTTTTAAAATACTGAATTTCAGCGAAATGTGTTTTCACGAAATGTGTTTGGCGCGCTAGATCTGATCTGGGCGCGCCATTTTTCTACGTAAACTTGTTTCCGGTATAGAGAATATTCTGCTCATTTGCTTGATTGAGGCCATGTTTTTAGATCTGAGTTTGGTGCAAATATGTAGCACTTCATCTAATGATAAAGAATTCAGTGGCCTGGGGTGTATGTAATTCAACACTTTCTCACTTATCTGTAAATCATTGTATTTCATAGTAAATGGTATAGGTACTATACCGTTATTGTCTTCTATTTCCTGCGCAGTGGGGTAAGATATCTTGTGTATGAAATTGGGGTAGTTTTTGAATATCTTTTCTACATCCCGGTATTTTAAAAAACTCCTTGGATAAATATGTCCGTTTTCATCTAACAGATAGGAGCTTGGAATGTAATACTTGCTATTGTTCAAGTATCGTTTTTCGCCGGCCGGTGTTAAATTATTAGGGCCTGTTACGCCACGTTCTTCTTGAAAATAATATTTCGTAGAATTATGTGGATCTATATACGAATGCTCTACTACCTTGTGTTTTACAGAATTACGTAAGACGTAAATCAATCTGTCTTCCAGCTTATTGCGATGAGTTATGACTCCACGGGAATAGCGTGTTCGTCCTATAGCTCCAACCGAACAATTCTTATAGTTGGAGTACCGTGTAAAGCTAATTCTATAGGCCTGCATAAACGCAGCAGGGGATTTGCATTTGAGTATTAAATGATAATGATTTGATAAAAACTGATAAGCCAGTACATCTACATCATACTGATGACTACAAACGGCTAATAAATCAATAGCGTGTAGAACTTCGCTAGTATTCTGGAAAATATTATGCTTGCCGTTGCCTTGAACACTAATATGAAACCACATATTCCATCCCTCCTATTCAATAATCACAATTAGTAAACGAATACAACAAAAATAATAAATTTTCGACAATTTGGGTGCGCCATGAGGTGTGGTGTGGTGCGCCATCTCTGATCTAGCGCGCCACTTTTGGATGGAGAAAATGCAGTGTGCTGAAAGTCATACGAGTGAGTTAGTGGCAAAACCATTTGGCGCGCTAGATCTGATCTGGCCGCGCCTATGATCTGGCTGCGCCTATCTAGCTGCGCCAGATAGATGGAAGGATTTTGGCAGTGGAGCGATTGCGTAATGTTGTGCTTGGCGAGTGTTGGTGAATGTTCTGCCTGCAAAAAAAGGGAGCCTCGGCACGTTCCCAGGCGTTCCCTTTTTTTGGAGGCAGTTAAATTGTTGGAGCTTTTACGGAAGTATGTGGGATATGGAAAACGTTAAGTGCTAGAGGGTAAGGGAGAAAGCAAAAAATAAAAAAAAGAGGGATTGGCGCATTTGGGTGCGCCATGAGGTGTGGTGTGGTGCGCCATCTCTGATCTAGCGCGCCACTTTTGGATGGAGAAAATGCAGTGTGCTGAAAGTCAGACGAGTGTGTTTTTGGAAAAACTGTTTGGCGCGCTAGATCAGATTTGGCCGCGCCATTTGGCCGCGCCAATGTGGTGGTTGGTAGTGCGAATGGGGGATGCTTAGGTGAAGGGGTGCTGCGGAGATGGAATGTGGTTGGGAAAAGTGAAGGCAGTGTGTGGTTGTGACGTTGGAAGGCTGAGGGAATGTTGTAGAGAATGTTGTAGAGAATGTGGTAGAGAATGTGGTAGAGAATGTGGTAGAGAATGTGGGGTGGGGTTTTGCAGATGTGTGGGTTTGTTTATCTTTGTGGATGGAGTTGTGGAGGGGTTGTGGTGGAGCTGTAATATGGATTTTTAATACGTAAACCTATGAAGTTTTTTATAGATACCGCTAACCTGGAACAGATTCTTCAGGCGCGTGATTTGGGTATTTTGGATGGGGTGACAACGAACCCGTCTTTAATGGCTAAGGAAGAGATTCGAGGGCATGCAGCCATTATGGCGCATTACCGTCAGATTTGTGAAATGGTGGATGGAGATGTGAGTGCAGAGGTGTTTTCTACAGATTTGGAGGGGATGTTGGCCGAGGCCAATGAGTTGGCAGCGATTCATAAAAATATTGTAGTGAAGATACCTTGTACTGCAGAAGGAATCAAAGCCATAAAAGCCTTGTCGGCTCGCAAGATACCTACCAATTGTACCTTGGTTTTCAATGCCGGACAAGCGGTGTTGGCAGCCAAAGCCGGAGCCAGGTATGTTTCTCCTTTTATAGGAAGGTTGGACGATATCAGCGAAGACGGAGTGGGGTTGGTGGCTCAGATTGTGGAGATTTTCCGCACGTACGGCTACACAACACAGGTGTTGGCGGCATCTATACGCCATACGCGTCATATTATTGAATGTATGGAAGTGGGAGCCGATGTGGTGACGTGTCCGCTGAAGCCGATTATGGGCTTGTTAAACCATCCGCTAACGGACAAAGGTCTGGCCCAATTTGTGGAAGACGCCCGCAAGATGGTAGAGGATGCAAAGATTGGTGGAACGATTAAGAAAGCATAAGTTCTAACGGATTTGGATGAAAACTCTGATTTATTATGCCACTAGGTATGGTACTACAGGGTGTGTAGCGGAGTGGGTGGCAGAGGCATTTATAGCACAGACTACAACGGTTAAAGAAGGCCTAGAAAAAGAAAGCATTGAAGTGCTGAAGAGAAGGGAAAAGCAGCGGGTGGTTGACCTGAAAGTGCTGAAGAGAAGGAAAAAGAAGTGGTTGCTTGATCTGAAAGTACTGAAGAGAAGGGAAAAGCAGTGGGTGGTTGACCTGAAAGTGCTGAAGAGAAGGGAAAAGCAGGGGGTGGTTGACCTGAAAGTGCTGAAGAGAAGGGAAAAGAAGTGGGTGGTTGACCTGAAAGTGCTGAAGATAAGGGAAAAGGAGCGGTTGGCTGGTATTGAAGTGTATTGTTTGAAAGAAGGGAAGTTGTTGCTGGAGGTTGAAATACGAAATGTGAGGGATGGTTGGAGGATGGCTAGAATTCCCCATTGCGAGCGTGTGCAAAGGGTTGTGTTGGGTGTACCCATGTATATGGGCAAACCGTTGAGATCCATGCAGCTGTTTTGCGAAGTGAATAAAGAGCGGTTGACAGATACGACCGGACCCAATGTGTATTTGTTTACCATGGGTGTAGAAACGTTGCCCGCAAGACAAGAAGAGGCGTTATCACTGGCTTTTTCTGAAGATGTGTATAAGAGCGCTCGTAAGAAGGAATATGTGGTGGGACGTTTGGGATGGAACCATATGGGGTGTCTTCATAAAGAAATTGCACAGCAAACGACGGGATTGTATGGCCCGCGTTGCGGTTTGGACCAACAGTCGCTTGCATCATTTGTGAAGAAAATTTTGAAAGACAAGGAGCGTGTGGAACATTATTACAGAGTTGGTGTGAATGAGTCTGTAGACAGGGTGGTGGCGGAGAGCATATATGATTTGGAACAGGCCAGGCTGGTGATGGAAGTAGCCCCTAAAAAAACCTTCCCCAAGAGGTATAAGGATAACGAAAATCCGTACGCTTTGTGATTGAAAATTAAAATGTTATGAGTTTGAAAATGCCGGATGAATTGAATCAGATTCTTTCCTTTGCCAGGGAAGAAGCCATGCGTCTGGGAAGTTATACCGTGACGGGGGACCACATTTTGTTGGCCATTGTCCGACACCAGGAAAACGATGCATACGAAGTGTTGGCCATGTTGGATTTGCACATGTGGCAGCTGAAGAATTTGATTGAGAGCAAAGAGACGGGACGGGCTATGATTTCACCCGACCAAGCAGATAAATTGTCGTTGTCTGAGCACGCAGAAAAATGTTTGAAGGCCATGTATCTTGAAGCCAATAAAATGGGACATACCGTACCGGGATCGCTCCATTTGTTGTTGTCTTTGCTGGCTTTCGATAACGGTATTGGTGTCTATTGGCTGCGTACGAAAGGCGTAACCGACCAGTCGTTGCGTGCCCATCTGAAAGGAGAAATAAAACTGAATACGAAATCACTAACGCCCAAACGACCGGTATTGCGCAGAACAAAACGCGACGACGAAGACGTTACGGACGCTGTACCCGGAAGAATCATGAAAGACGTACGGCGTAGGGCTGCCTTGGAAGCGGAAGCAGCTAAGGATGAAAACGCCACGCCCATGTTGGACGCCTATGCGTTGGATTTGACGGAAGAGGCTCGCTTGGGCACTTTGGATCCGGTCGTATGCCGAGAAGTGGAGATTGAACGCTTGGCACAGATACTGGGGCGTCGTAAGAAAAACAATCCGGTACTCATAGGCGAGCCCGGTGCCGGAAAATCGGCCATTGTGGAAGGCTTGGCGGCAAGGATTGCCAGCCGCAAAGGAACGCCTACGTTGCTGGGCAAACGTATTTTGTCACTTGATATTGGTTCTGTAGTTGCCGGAACAAAATACCGCGGTCAATTTGAAGAGCGCATGAAAGGGCTTTTGTCCGAGTTGAAGAAGCACCGCAACGTTATTTTGTTTATAGACGAAATCCATACCTTGGTAGGTGCCGGATCTACGGGCGGGGCGGGAGGCGGATCGCTGGATGCAGCCAATATGCTCAAACCGGCACTGGCTCGTGGTGAAATTCAATGTATTGGAGCCAGTACTTTGGATGAGTACAGAGAATACATAGAGAAAGACGGGGCGTTGGAACGTCGTTTTCAGAAGGTCATGGTGGAACCGACGCAATTTGAGACGACCTTGAAAATTTTGCAAACAATTGCACCGCGCTATGAAGAACACCATTTGGTGCATTATACGCCCGAGGCATTGGAAGCGTGCGTGCGGTTGTCACAACGCTACATAACGGACCGTTGTTTGCCCGACAAAGCCATTGATGTGATGGACGAGGCCGGTTCCCACGTACACATCAGCCACCTGAAATTGCCAAAAGAATTGTTGGATATTGAAGAACAGTTGGCGGCTATATTGTTGGAAAAGCGCACTGCGGTGGATAAGAAAGATTACAAAAAAGCGGCTGCCTTGAGGATCAAAGAAAAGGCACTGGAAGAGCAGCTGGCTACAGAGCGCAACAGTTGGTACGAAGAGCAGAAGAAGCATAAGAAAGAGGTGGGAGAAGAAACGATTGCCGAGGTGGTCTCTATGATAACGCAAGTACCGGTCAGCCGCGTATCGCAAACGGAAACGCATCGTTTGGTCCATATGGCTCAGATACTGAAAGAAAAGCTGGTAGGTCAAGACGATGCCGTAGATGCCATGGTGCGGGCCATTCACCGCAACCGAGCAGGCCTGAAGGATCCGGACAAACCCATTGGTACGTTTATATTCCTTGGGCCTACGGGTGTGGGTAAGACTCATTTGGCCAAGCTGCTGGCTGCGTATATGTTCGATTCGGCCGACAGTCTGGTACGCATTGATATGAGCGAGTATATGGAGAAATTTGCCGTCAGTCGGTTGATTGGGGCGCCTCCGGGGTACGTAGGGTACGACGAAGGCGGTCAATTGACAGAAAGAGTGCGTCGCAAGCCGTATTCCGTGGTTTTGCTGGATGAGATTGAAAAGGCACATCCCGATATCTACAATTTGTTGTTGCAAGTGTTTGACGAAGGACGTTTGACCGATAGCAACGGGCGCCACGTGGACTTCCGCAATACGATACTCATCATGACTTCCAACATAGGAAGCCGGGAACTGAAGGAATTTGGTACGGGTGTGGGATTCATGACTCAAGCCCAAGGAACGGAAGGAGCGGAGGAAGAGCGTCACAGGGCCATCATTGAAAAGGCGTTGGGTAAGACGTTCAATCCCGAGTTTTTGAATAGGGTGGATGAACAGATTGTTTTCAATTCATTAGATAGGGACCATATCCACAAGATTATAGATATTGAATTGGCCGATTTGTATGCCCGTACGGAAGAAGCCGGATACAAATTGGATATTTCTCAAAAGGCGAAAGACTTTGTGGCGGACAAAGGGTTTGATCCCAAATACGGAGCCCGACCGCTCAAGAGAGCCATCCAAAGGTACATGGAAGACCCGCTCTCAGAGGCCATCATCAGCCGAGCATTGAAATCGGGGGCCAATTTGGTCATAGATCTTAACGAAGAAGGCACAAATACCGTTGTCAATTAGAGGAAATTTTTGTACTTTTGACGGTTGATTTGATGCTTATGGAGGAAAGAATTCAGAAGATAAATATTGAGGACGAAATGAAGAGTGCGTACATAGATTATTCTATGTCCGTAATTGTGTCCAGAGCCCTTCCCGACGTACGTGACGGTTTGAAGCCTGTTCACCGTCGGGTTCTTTATGGGATGTCCGAATTGGGATTGGCAAGCAACAAACCCACCAAAAAATCTGCACGTATTGTAGGGGAAGTGTTGGGTAAGTACCATCCGCACGGAGATTCGAGCGTGTACGAGGCCATGGTTCGCATGGCTCAGGAGTGGAGTTTGCGGTATATGTTGGTAGAAGGGCAAGGAAACTTTGGGTCTGTTGACGGAGATTCCGCAGCAGCCATGCGTTATACAGAAGCTCGATTGCGTAAGTTGGCAGAAGAACTGCTGGCTGATATGGATAAAGATACCGTCAATTTTGTAAACAACTTTGACGATTCGCTCCAAGAACCATCTGTGCTGCCGGCTAAAGTGCCCATGTTGCTCTTGAACGGCGCCAGCGGGATTGCCGTGGGAATGGCTACGAATATGCCTCCCCACAATTTGGGTGAAATTGTAGATGCCACTTGTGCCTATATAGACAACAACGACATCACGCTGGATGAGTTGATGGAACACGTGAAGGGACCCGATTTTCCAACAGGAGGTATCATATACGGTACAGCCGGTATCCGGGATGCTTTTGAAACGGGCCGAGGTCGTATTGTAGTTCGTGCCAAGACCGATATTGAAGTAGCCTCTAGCGGACGCGAAACCATTGTGGTGACTGAAATTCCCTACATGGTCAACAAACGCGAGCTGATAGAAAAGATTGCAGACTTAGTGGAAAGCAAGCGTGTGGAAGGCATTGCATTTGTCAACGACGAGAGCGACCGTACGGGTATGCGCATAGTCATCAAACTGAAAATGGGTGTAGTGGCCAACGTGGTGCTGAACAGTTTGTTCAAATACACGGCCATGCAGAGTTCGTTCTCTGTAAACAACATTGCTTTGGTAGATGGGCGTCCCAGGTTGCTGAATTTACAGAAACTGATCAAATATTTTGTGCGCCACCGTCACCAAGTAGTGGTACGTCGTGCCAAATTTGAACGAGATCAAGCCGCCAAACGGGCCCACATTCTGGAGGGGCTGTTGAAGGCGCTCGATATATTGGACGAGGTGATTGCTTTAATCCGTGCTTCGCAAACGGTAGAAGAAGCCCGCAACGGACTGCAAGAACAATTTGGCTTTACGCCGGAACAAGCTACGGCCATTGTGGAAATGCGTTTGCGTCAATTGACAGGACTGGAGGGGTCGCGTCTTCAGGCGGAGTATGACCAATTGATGAAATTGATTCGCGATTTGAATGAACTGTTGGCCAGCGAAGCTTTGCAGATGAACGTGATCAAAGAGGAACTGTTGGATTTGAAAGAGCGTTTTGACGATCCGCGTCGCACAGATATAGAATACGCCGTAGGCGACTTCAATCCGGAAGATTTTTATCCGGACGAGGACGTAGTCATCACCATATCGCGCATGGGCTATATCAAACGGACCAATTTGAACGAGTACCGGTTGCAAGGCAGAGGCGGTGTAGGGTCGCGTGGCAGCGATACGCGTGAAGAAGATTTCATTGAACACATATATGTGGCCAATATGCACAGTACCATGTTGTTCTTTACAGAGAATGGCCGGTGTTATTGGCTGAAGGTGTACGAGATTCCGGAAGGCCATAAAACATCGAAAGGAAGAGCCATTCAGAACGTCATCAACATTGAGCCGGGCGACAGCGTATGTGCCTATATCAACGTGAAAAATTTGACGGACGAGGAGTACATCAACAACAATTACATTGTATTGGCTACTGAACGAGGAACGGTCAAAAAAACGGCTTTGAAAGCGTATTCCAATCCGCGGTCTACAGGTGTGATTGCCATAATCATACGTGAAGACGATCGGTTGTTGCAAGCGTGTCTGACAGACGGAAGCTGTGAATTGCTGCTGGGGGCTCGGGAAGGCAAATGCGTACGCTTTGACGAATCTCAAGTACGCCCTATGGGACGTACGGCTTCCGGGGTACGCGGCATCTCTATAGAAGAGGACGATGTGGTAGTTGGCATGATATGTGCAGATATATCAGGTAACGTGTCTGTTTGCGGCGTCCCTGCAGAGGATTCCGAAGACAGCACCGTTGCAGACTCGGACTCGGCAAAATCCGTTGACGAGTTGCCCCAACGCCCGCACGTGTTGGTGGTGAGTGAGCACGGTTACGGAAAACGCTCCTTGATAGAAGATTACAGAAAAACAGCCCGTGGCGGTAAAGGTGTCAAGACACTAAATATCACTGAAAAAACAGGCAAATTGATTGCCATCAAGGCTGTTACGGACGAAAACGATTTGATGATCATTACGAAGTCCGGTATTACCATACGGGTGGCCGTAAGTGATATTCGCTTGGCAGGACGTGCTACGCAAGGTGTGCGTTTGATTAACCTGCGTGAAGGAGATGGCATTGCAGCCGTATGTTGTGTAAGCAAGAGCAATCCGGTACCCAAAGACGAAATGGAGGACTTATAATTTATTTGACAATACTATTTAAAGAAAAATCATAGTACTCATGAAAAAACTTGTATCAGCTGCCCTTATGTTATTGTTGGTATTACAATTGGGGGCACAACCAAAAGAAGTGCAAAACCTTCTGAAAAATTACGAAAAAACAAAACAGCAAACGGAAAACCCCAAACGCGCCGACAAGGCCGTTACGTGGATTCGTTATGCTCAGGCCCTCACAAAAGCATACGTTCATCCTACTCAAAACTTGTGGGCCGGACTTTCTTCTTTGGAAGCACGCGTTATTCTGAAGGACCAACGAGCACTCTCTACGGAGTATAAAACAGTGCAAGGAGAAGAATACGAAGTGGTTAGCTATGAAGATAAAGACTTGTACTACAATACGGAAGGCAAGCTGACGTTCTGGGTTATAACAAAACCCGTCATAGAAGACGTTGATTTGCTGGATGAAGCGTTCAAAGCGTACAAAAAAGCAGCCGAATTGGATACGAAAGGCAGCAGCAAGTCTGACATTCAAGAAGGACTGACTACTATTGCCAACAACCACATTAACGATGCCATGGCTTCTTATACGTTGGGCAATTTTTCCGTTGCTTCCCAGAAATTTGAAGAGTCTTTCTATGCGGCATCACATCCGGCTTTGAATACGGTAGATACGACCATTGTGTATTACGCAGGTTTGACGGCTTTGATGGATAGGAATCACGAGCGTGCCGTTCGTTTCTTTACTCAATGCCTTGAAATGGATTACGAATCGTCCGGCGATACGTATGCCAACTTGGCTGAGTCGTACAAACAGATGGGTAATATAGACAAAAGCAAGGAGTTGTTGTCTTTAGGATTTACCAAGTATCCGGATAGCCAAAGTATTTTGGTGGCACTCATCAACATCTATTTGGAGAGCAACGACGATCCCAACAAAGTGTTGGAATTCATCCATCGTGCTCAGGATAACGAACCCAACAACCCCAGCTTGTACTACGCAGAAGGGAACGTACTGAAAGGGTTGGGTAAGCTTGACGAGGCTCTTGCCATGTATGAGAAATCCACCCAGATTGATCCCGGTTTCTTTTTTGGATTCTTCCAAATGGGTCAAACGTATTACGACAGGGCCGTAGATATCCAAACAGCGGCTTCTGACGAACTGGACGACAACAAGTACTTGAAATTGGTAGAAGAGTTGGACGAGACGTTGGAAAGCGCCATTGCTCCTTTTGAAAAGAGTTTTGAATTGATTGAAGACGCCGAAATCAAAACAGTAGTAATAGAGTATTTGAAAAATATTTATTTCCGCTTACGTACAAAGAGTCCTGAGTACGAAGCTGCATACGAGAAATACAACAACATGGTTGAGTAGCTGACAAGTTGTTCGTCGTATTTTGGCGCGCGGGGTTTGTTCCGGCGCGCCTTTTTTATTTGTTGATCAGATGTATTTTCCGGGGGATTCTTGACCGGTGAGTACGGCGTAGGCGTTGGCAGCCAGGGCATACATTTCGTCTTCGCCCGGGTAGGTGTGGCAAGGGGCTAAGAAGCCGATTTGATTGGCAATTTGGTCTACAAACAATTGGCTGTGAGCCAGACCGCCCGTGAACAGAATGGCGTCAATGCGGCCGTGCAAGGCAGCGGCCATGGCACCAATTTCTTTGCCTACGGCGTATGCCATGGCGTTGAAAACCTGGGTAGCGGTTGGTCCGGGTGCTTCATCTGAGGTTGGAGCACCGGCCCGGGACTCGGCTTGCATGCGGTTGCATATATCCAGAAAGGAATTGGTTCCGGTCAGGTCGACCATGCCGCCTTTTCCGGCTGTTTTTTTGATGAGTTCTTCTTGGGTGTATTGGCCGGAAAAGCACATGCGTATCAAAGGCATGGCCGGGAGGGATCCGGCGCGTTCCGGACCCATGGGACCGTCGCCTTGCAGAGCGTCGTTGACGTCTATGACTCGGCCTTGTTGGTGGGCGCCTACGGAGATGCCTCCGCCCATGTGTACGACTATCAAGTTCAGTTTGTCATAAGGCGTTCCGCAGTCTTGCGCGTAGCGTTTGGCAATGGCTTTTTGGTTGAGTGCGTGGAATATGGAGCGGCGTTTGATTTCTGCAAATCCCGTCAGGCGGGCTACGTCATGGAATTCGTCAACGACAACGGGATCGGCAATGAAAGCTTGGCATCCGGGGATTTGTTGGGCAATGCTGTGAGCCAGCAATCCGCCCAAGTTTGAAGCGTGTTCGCCGCCGTAACCTTCTGAGAGGTGTTGGAGCATCAGATCGTTGACTTGGTATGTACCGGAAGAAATGGGCTTGACCAATCCGCCTCGGCCAATGATGGCGGTAAAAGTGGATAGGGGGTAGTTGTTTTTTTCCAATTCTCCCAAGATGGTGTCTTCACGGAATTTGTATTGTTCCACTATGCGCACATACGGTGCCAGTTCTGCTGTGCTGTGGCGGATGGTGCTTGCCAATACCTCTGTAAGGGTGTTGGAGGTTGTGGTGGCTTTGTATACAGCAATTTTTGTGGAAGTGGACCCGGGATTGATGACAAGTATTTGATGTTCCATGGTAAGCCAAAGTTATATAAAAAAAATGGGGCTGTTGTGCAGCCCCATACCTTTATTTTATTTTGCGGTTACTGCCGCAAGAGCAATGGAGTTGAGCTTGGTATCGGTTGAATCGGCTCGGCTTGAAAGAACACAAGGAGCGGTTGCGCCGACCACAATGGCGGCTTGTTGGGATTCAGGGCTCAACTGGCTAAGGCTTTTGTACATGACGTTTGCACTTTCTATGTTGGGGAAGAGCATGCAGTCTACGTCTCCGGCCACAGGGCTTTTCAGTTTCTTGATGGCTACAGCCTCGGGGCTCAGGCATACGTCAAGGGCCAGGGGGCCGTCGGCAACGCAGCCGGAAATTTGGTTGCGGTCTACCATTTTAGAAAGGATGGCAGCGTCTACGCAAGCGGGCATGGCCGGGAGCATTTGTTCTGTAGCGGCTACAAAAGCGACTTTTGGTGTGGGGATGCCCAAAGCGTGTGCCGTATTGACCAAATAACCGGTCATGGCTGCTTTTTGTTTGAGGTCGGGAGCCGGGATAACGGCAATGTCGCTCATAATTAGAAATTTGGGATAGTTAGGATGGGTCAGGACAGACACGTGGCTGAGGACGGCTCTGGGAGGCAGCAATCCTTTTTCTTTGTTCAAGATGGCGCGCATGTATTTGTCTGTGCTGCATTGTCCTTTCATAAGGATGTCGCCTTCTTTATTACGTACCATTTCTACTGCACGGGCAATGGCTTCCAGTTCGTCTTCTATGTCTACGATGGTGAAAACGGCGGGGTCAATACCTTCTTCATGGCATACGGAAACGATTTGAGATCTTCTTCCTACTAGAATGCCATCTACAATGCCTTTTTCTATGGCTTGATGAACGGCCGAGATGGTGTGGTCGTCAACACCCCAAGCGGCTACTAGTTTTTTCTTTTCCTGCGAGCGTAATTTTTCAAATATTTCTTCAAATGTCTTCATGTGTAGTATGTGTTTGTCTTAATAATTATGTGCTTAATTTGTCAGGGTCCATGTGTCTGTGGCAATCATCAGTTCTTCGTCTGTGTTGATGACGGCAATTTTGGGGGTGTTGGAATTGCTGGTAATGATGGTGTCTTCTCCACGTACGTTGTTGTTTTTCTCTTTGTCAAAGGCTACTCCCAAGTAGGTGAGTTTTGTACCTATGCGTTCACGGATGTGGGCGTCGTTTTCTCCAATTCCTCCGGTAAATACAATCATATCTACTCCGTCCATGGCGGCTGTGTAGGCTCCTATGTATTTGAGTACGCGGTACGAGAAGGCTTTGTGAGCCAAAATGGCGCGGGGATCGCCTTCCAAAATGGCGTTTTCAATGTCTCGGCAATCCGAGCTGGGGCCATACAAGCCGAGGAGTCCGCATTTTTTGTTCAAGAAGTTGTTTGCTTCGGCCGCTGTCCAACCTTCTTTTTCTTGCAGGAAAGTTACGATGGAGGGGTCCATATCACCGCTGCGTGTTCCCATAATCAGGCCTTCCAAGGGTGTAAAGCCCATAGATGTATCTACCGATTTGCCGTTGTCTATGGCCGTAATGGAGGATCCGTTGCCTAGGTGACAGGTAATGACTTTTGATTTCTCAAATTCCAAGCCGGCCAATTCACAAGCTTTGCGAGCCACAAATTGGTGGCTGGTGCCGTGGAAGCCGTAACGGCGGATTTTGTGTTTTTCGTAGAGTTCGTAGGGAATGGCGTACATGTATGCGTAATCAGGCATGGTCTGGTGGAATGCCGTATCAAAAACAGCTACTTGTTTGGCTTGTGGCAGCAGTTTTTCTATGGCCAGGATTCCCAGTAAGTTGGCCGGATTGTGTAACGGAGCCAGTTCGGCCAATTGCTCTATGTTTTCTTTTACCTGATTGTCAATCAACACACTTTCTTTGTAATAGTGGCCTCCTTGTGCTACACGGTGTCCCACAGCGTGGATTTTATCGAGCGATTCCAATACGCCCCATGTAGAGTCTGTCAATAGGTCTAATACTCTTTGGATACCTATTGTGTGGTTGGGAACGGCTTGGTCGACTTTGTACTTTTCTCTGTCTCCAATAAGTCTTTTATGGGTTACTATTCCCATTTCCAGGCCGATGCGTTCTACTATACCTTGAGCCAGAAGAGTATAGTCATTCTCTGTTCTCATTTCAAGTACTTTGTACTTGATGGAAGAACTTCCGCAGTTTAATACAAGAAGTGTCATAGTTTGTTTTGGTAAGGTTTTTTTTATTAATTTTGAAATAGTCGTGGTTGATTCGTTAGAATCGGGCAAAAGTACGGAAACTATATGTGACTTGCAAGCTTGAGGGGGAGGAAAAATAGTGCGTTGTTGCCGCCCGCCGTTGCAGTTTTTTGTGGCACGCTGGGCGGTTTGTATTTTGGAGGGGAAGGGATTGGTTGTTCTTCTTCAACGGGGGCGTATTTTTCTTTTTCAGTTGGAACTCATTTGTCTTTTTATAAGTCGTGGCCGCTGTTGTGGGTTTTGGCTGTTTTCACTCTGATTGTCTTGTTGTGTTTTTTTGTAGGCCTGTGGCTGTTGCGGCGCAGACCAGGCCACAGCTATCTGAGGCTGCGGAGGCTTCGGCCTCGGCCTCGGCAAATTCCTTTTTTTTATTCGCGTGCGCATTTGCGTTACAAATTTGGCAGGCCGCTTTATTTGTTGGGGCTGCTTGCGCTTTTTGGGGTAGCTTTCTGGAATGGTTTGATGGATAACGTGTTTTCAGTACCTGGAATACCTGATGGAGAGCCTGTTTATTTGGTGTTGCGTGTTTTGGATTATCCTGTTTCTGTGGTGACTCGGGCCGGTAGGCATTACGATCGCGTAGAGTGTGCGTTGGTTTCTTATTCGTTGGATGGGCAGCATGGGTATCCGGGTCATCAAAATGTACAAGTGTATGTGGCTACAGGTAGTCAGTCTTTGTTTGAGGGTACTTCGGATTTTGGTTTTCAGCCGGTTTCAGATGTTCTTTTGCCCGGGGATGTGTTTTCTACGCGTAGCAAAATGTTTTTGTTGAAAGAACAAGGTGCTGTGGCAGCCGGGAAGACTTCTGCCTCGGTAAGAGATGATGTTTTTGATTATGCAGAATATATGGCTCGGAGGGGTTTCTATAGGCGTGTGTACGTTTACGACTACAAACGAGTAGAGGGCAAATTGACTGTTCGGGAGCGGTTGTTGCGTTTGAGGGTGCCGTTGACTGCTCCATGGGGTGTGGCAAATGGTGTAGTCGGTAGAAAGCGGGGCGGGCAGGGTCGTGTTGCTGGAGCCAGAGTACGGGGCAGGCAGGATGGTGTTGTTGCTGCCAGAGAACGGGCCGGGCAGGATAGTGTTGCGGCAACCAGAGAACGGGCCGGGCAGTTGTTGGCAGGGATTTGTTTAGGTGCTAAAAGTACTTTGAACAGGGAGGTTCGGGAGTGTTTTAACAGAGTGGGGGCCAGTCATATATTGGCAGTCAGCGGATTGCATGTAGGGGCATTGTACGGTAGTTTGGTCTGGTTGTTGGGTTTCTGGGGCAAGTTGTGGAACGAAAGACGGTACCGGAGGCGTGGGAAGGTGTTGCCTCCTGTATTGAATAGACGGTATATATATAAAACGTATTCGTTACGACGTGGGGCATGGGTACATGTGCCTGCGTTGTTGCTTATTTGGGCGTATGCTATGGTGGTGGGGTTGAGTACGAGTGTGGTTCGGGCGGCGCTCATGTTGACTGTCTATGGGATCAGTCGGCTGAGGGGATACAGAGCATTTGGTCTGAATGTGTTATCTATTGCAGCGCTTGTGTTGGTGGTTTGGAAGCCCACTTATGTGTTGGATCTGGGGTTTCAGTTGTCTTTTTCAGCCGTATTGAGCTTGATGTTGTTCTTTACGATATTTCGAAATCTATTGAGTGTCAGAAAAACTGTGCTGAAGTATTTATGGGAATTGTTTTGTGCGTCTTTGGCCGTGCAATTGGGTACGTTGTGTTTGACGTGGAATGCGTTTGGTATGGTACCGTTGTATTCTTTGTTCTGCAATATGTTGATTATACCCTTGGCCGCATTGATTCTGTATGTTTTTTTAGGGTATTTGGTGTTGTATGGGGTATTAAGTGTTGTTTTAGGGAAAGGGTTTGTTGTGCCTTTGTTTGGAGTTGTTGATGGGGCTTTAGGGAAAGGGTTTGTTGGTGCCTTGCAGTGGGCGTTTGGTGCTGTGATAGAGGCTATGCATATTCTAGCCGATGTGTTGTATAAAGTAGTGGTGTTCTTTGATAATTTGCCGTACAGTCCCATTGAATATGCACCTAATGCGATTGATCTGTTGCTTGTTTTGTGGTGTTTGGCCTATGTGCTGATTGCGCATGGATGTCGCTCCTAGCTAGTGGCTGTGCATCCGGTCTGCGCGCCCAGCCTCAAGATGGTGCGCAACCGGAAAAAGCTGACAAGTGTAGTGTTTTGAAAAACAGAGGATTAGTGATGAGAGAGAAAAAATCTTGCGCACCATCTTGAGGCTGGTGTGCACAAAACAGTGAATTATGTGGTACCATATTAGTGTACAAGGGAACAGAAGACAAAGTATTTTTATGAATGACAGGGACAAACGCCATGCGATGGATTTGTTGGCGGTGTTTAGCCATGCATACTGTGTGAAGGTGTTGGCGTATCAGTTTTTATCCAACCATTACCATCTGATAGTGGAGTGTGAAGATCCGGGGGCATTTATGCAAGGGTTTAGAATTAGTTATACCAGGTATTTCCATAAGGTCCATGGAACATCGGGATCAGTGGGCAGAGTACATTTTTCCAGAGGGTATATAAAAACGTTAACATGGCTGGAAGATAGGCTCATATATGTACTTAGAAATTCTACAAAGCATCAGGTGGAAGAGCACCCTTATGCTGATAAGTACAATTCGTCCAGGTATTATTTTTATGAGGCTCGTAAAGTGAAGGAACCGGAAGATTTGCAACCGGCAGGTAAGATGTGTAGCTTAATGCATAGCAAACATTTTATTCCTGAAAGTTATTTGTTGGACGCGGATGGGCATGTATATCCCCGTTCTTTTTTGGATTACAAAGCGGTAGAGCAGGTCTTTAGAACGTATTCGTCATTTTTGCATAAGATTTCTACGCCAACTGAAAAAGAAATAGCAGATAACAAAGGTGTTCTTCCTGTTCCACGTAAGGCATCTATGTCTGATTTGGATATTAGCGAATGTATTATGAAACAAATTCACCCTACACCCATACATTATTTAGATAGGCCACAGGTAGTTGGTCTGTGTAAACAGTTCTTATGTGCGTATCCGGTGTCTGTACGGCAATTAGCCAGGGTTTTTGGCCTTCCGGAGTCCAGTTTGCGGTGTTATTTGCGTGATTTGCGTGCCCAACCGCGCGCCCAGCCTCAAGATGGTGCGCAAGAAAAAAATGAGCAGTGCTTAAAGGGCAGAACATCAGGTGGTTGAAGAAAAGGTGATCTTGTTCTTGCGCACCATCTTGAGGCTGGTATGCGCAAAGTGGTTATATTTGTGCCGCTAAATAATCAAATACTATGGGTGGCTTTTTTGGTATAGTTTCTAAGGAACCTTGTGCAAATGCTTTATTTTATGGGACCGATTACCATTCGCATATGGGAAATAGAAGAGCGGGAATGGCGACTATGAACGAGCAGGGGATAATCAAGCGGTCTATTCACAATATAGAGAACGCCTATTTTAGGAATAAGTTTGAAGATGAATTGGAGGAGTTTCAGGGCAGGAGGGGGGTTGGGATAATTAGTGATAAGGATCCACAGCCCATTGTATTGCGGTCGCATTTGGGGACTTTTGCCATAGTAACGGTAGGAAAGATTAACAATTTGGAGGAATTGGGGGTTGAGTTGTTGGAGAAGGGAATTAATTTTTCTGAATTAAGTACAGGGCAAATCAATGCGACGGAATTGGTGGGGCATATGATTACGTTGGGTCAGACATTTGCTGATGGGATTCGTCTGGTACAAGAGAAAGTGAAGGGTAGCTGCAGCATGTTGATTTTGACGCAAGACGGAATCATTGCTGCGCGTGATAAATATGGAAGGACACCGATTGCTATTGGAGTTAAATGTGGCAAACGGCGCGTACTTCCGTTTCAAACAGAAGAACAAGCGGCACAGTCGGGTATGGAGCAGTCGAGTGTGGGGCAAACGGGCGCAGAACAACCACGTGTGGGGCAGCAGGGCGCAGAACAAGCACGTGTGGGGCAGCAGGACGCAGAACAAGTACGTGTGGAGCAGTCGAGTGTGGGGCAGCAGGACGCAGAACAAGCACGTGTGGGGCAGTCGAGTGTGGGGCAGCAGGGCGCAGAACAAGTACGTGTGGAGCATTCGAGTGTGGGGCAGCAGGGCGCAGAACAAGTACGTGTGGGGCAGCAAGGTGCAGAACAAGCACGTGTGGAGCAGTCGAGTGTGGGGCAGCAGGGCGTAGAACAAGTACGTGTGGGGCAGTCGAGTGTGGGGCAGCAGGGCGCAGAACAAGCACGTGTGGGGCAGCAGGGCGCAGAGCAGTCTGGTGCAGAGGAGGTGGAATATATAGATTCGTTGACGGCGGTGGCGTTTGCGAGTGAGAGTTGTAGTTTTCCGAATTTGGATTTTCAATTGGCAGGGTTTTTAGGGCCGGGAGAAGCCGTGTTGGTGCAAGAGTCGCCAAGGTTTTGCTCGGCATTGCAAGCGTTTCATGAGTACTTGGAAAAGCAAGAAATAGCGGCACAACAAAGTGAAACAAAGGACCGGGAAACTAGTCAGGAAGACGTTGAAAATACAACGCAAGCAGAGTCGTTGAAAGCTGTGCAGCGGGATTGTAAAGATGCGTGGCGTGATATTTCAGAGTTTTATCAGATTTTGCCGCCCAGAGAGAAGTTGCAGATTTGTTCGTTTTTGTGGGTGTATTATGGGTTCCCCACATCGGCTTACGAGGGAATCAATGTGGAAGAGGTGAGGTTTCGTAACGGGAAGTTGGTGGGCCAAAAGGATCAAATAGATGCGGATGCCGTTTGTAGTATTCCGGATAGCGGGACGGGGATGGCCATGGGATATGCCGTAGGGAAAGGGGTTCCGTATAGGCAGGCGGTAGCCAAGTATACGCCTACGTGGCCCAGAAGTTTTACGCCAAGCGATAAGGAGCGGAGGAAATTGGTGGCAAAGATGAAATTGTTGCCTAATGCAGATGTGTTGCGTGGGGCCAAAATGGTGTGTTGTGATGATTCCATAGTGCGAGGGACGCAGTTGAAGAACAACGTACAAGTGTTGTATAAGAATGGAGTGAAGGAGATTCACGCAAGGATTTCTTGTCCGCCCATTATCAATACGTGTCCGTTTTTGGGTTTTACGAATACAAGGGCAGAAATGGAATTGGTTACGCGTAGGATTATTCATAAATTGCAGGGCCAAGACCAAAGCTTTGATATTAAGGCGTTTATAAATGAGGGTTCGGAGGAACATAAAGCTATGATTGAGGGTATTGCTAAGGAAATGGGCTTTACATCCCTGAAATTCAGCTCTATACAAAATTTAGTGGAGTCTATTGGTCTTCCAAAAACAAATCTTTGTACGTATTGTTTTGATGGAGAGGGTTGTGGGCAATGAAAAAAATGCTATATTTGGGAACATTTAACCTAAATTAATCATCCCTGATTCATGAACATCTTTGTCTCAAGCCTTAGTTTTAAGGCTAAAAAGGAAGACCTGTTTGAACTATTCTCTCCTTTTGGGGAAGTACTCTCTGCTAGAATTATACTTAATAAGGAAACTCGTCGTTCTCGTGGTTATGGTTTTGTAGAAATGGCCAGTAGGGAAGAAGGACAGACTGCCATTACGACATTAAACGGATCTGAACATATGGGTAGGACCATCAATGTAGCCGAGGCTTACGATAGACCTGCTCCAAATGTGCCTGCAACGCCTGTTGTTGAACCGGTGGTTGAAGCAGTTCCGGAGCCTGTAGTGGAAGAAATTTCTGAGCCTGTAGTAGAAGAACCTGCGGTAGAAGAAGTTACTGAAACGGAAGCGGTTGAAGAACCGGAGAACGAAGCAGAACTTGATACAGAAACCGATATTACTGAAGAGTAATAGAGGCATATACCTAAAACCTAAAAGCCGACATGTTTATGTCGGCTTTTTTTTATAGGTTTCCATTGCTTAAAATAGCTATTTGTATCTTGTTGCTAGGATGACTTAGGTACAAACAATTGGATTATTCCAATTACTGCAGATAAGATAGATACAATTAGTGAAAGCCACTTTATGACGTCTGGAATGTTCATAATTGTTTAATTTAAAAAATCACATAAAATTTTCCAGGACTCCAACTATTGCTGTCAATAAGCTTATAATTAGTGTTATCCACAAAATGATGTTTTCGTAGTCCATTTGGAAACAATTTTATTGTTAAGCAGCTGTCTCTTGGAACATTTTAAGTAGTTCGTTGAAAACTCCACCGAAGCCTATTGCAACGTCCATGAGGAAGTAGATAATCATTTTTATTATAGCTATCATTTTATAAAGTATTAAAAGTTAATATTCTATCAGATTTGCGCTATTAAAGAATGAATCCATTCAATCAACTCTGTAAAGAGTCCACCTAAAAATGCGAATACAGTTTGGAAAAAATCAACAATCATTTGCATGGCTAAAAATTTTAAAGGGTTAAATGTTTAATAGTTAACTTTACAAAAATAATCATTCTTGTGAAATATCCAACTCTTTGAACAAATAATCTGCTTTTCCTATTTTGTCTATTAAGAAAAGCACGTAACGTATGTCTACCGATATATTCCTACAAACGGACGGGTCAAATTCTATATCGCTCATGGTGCCTTCCCATACGCGGTCAAAGTTTAATCCCAGCAAATGGCCTTTTGCATTGAGTACCGGTGATCCGGAGTTGCCTCCGCTCGTGTGGTTGGTGGCTATGAAACATGCAGCTACCGTTCCGTCTTTTTCCCAAGGTCCAAAGTCTCTATTTGCATAGATATCACGGAGTTCCTGAGGAATGTTGTAATCGAATACTTCCGGGTCGTCTTTTTCCATAATGCCTTCTATGGTGCTGACCGGTTTGTATACAATGGCGTCTTTTGGACTGTAACCGCTTACCGTACCAAAGGCTACACGCAGGGTGGAGTTGGCATCCGGATAGAAGACGCGGTCTTTATCAAACTCCATGATGGCTTGCATCCATGTGCGGTATAGGAGGTTCAGTTGGTCGTTGATCTCTTTTATTTGAGGTTGGATTTCTGTACGATTTTTTTGGACAAACGGTTCTATAAGTTGGTAAGCTATGTCTTGTTTGATCAACTCCAAGGCCTGGTCTTTGTCTTTGGAAAGGATTTCCATCGTCTTTTCTTTGTCAATCAGGGCCGAGGCCGTGTAGAGATGCTCTGCGAGCGCAGTCATGTTGAACGGAGGGGTGTGGTGGCCGTGCGAATGCGCTACCGAGTGCGCCGATGTTTCAGCCGGAGCTTCACGGAAGTATTCGGCCTGAGGACGGTGCATGGGCAGCAGCGGCAGGCCTTTGCCTGAGCTGACTTGCGATAGGACCGTTGGAAGAGGTTCTCCGGGCAGCAATTCCGGTGTGTGGTGCAGGGCTTTGTAAAACTCGGCAAAAAGGATTTCAAAGATTTCCTTATCTATGGGCAGGTAGTAGTCTTTGAAGAAGTTTTCTGCCAGCGAGGTGGCGGCCTCGGGACCGCGGCGGGCGACTTGCGTGGCTAAGTTGTCGGCAAATTGCAACAGTTCCACGGCCATGATGGCCTCTGTATACATCTCTGATGCAAACAGGAGGGGTTCCAGGCGTTCGTAAAGGTCTTTCATGCGAGGGACCAAGTTGGTGTATTTCTGTTTGCCGGACGTTTGTGCCCATTGTATAAAGCGTTCTTCAAAGTCTTTCTTTTTGGCAATGGTGCCGGCATTGATGATGCCTCGGCTTTCGCCTTGCCATTTTTTCCATGCATTCGAGACTCTGGCGTTCTTGTTGGCATACCGGATGCGTACCGATTGGTCTTTGGCTTGTTCGCGGTTCATGACTTCCAGACGGAGGGTGCGCAAGTGGATTTTCTGCGGGTTGGAGCGCAGGGCCAGGTATTCGACGGCCGGGGAGAGTACGTATTGTTGCGTACGGCCCGGGTATCCGTAGACCATGGTGAAATCGCCTTCTTGTACGCCTTTGTTGCTGATGGTGAAGTGGTACTTGGGCGTGTATGGGACGTTGTCCGGGCAGTATTCGGCCGGTTTGTTGTCTTTGTCTGCGTATATGCGGAATAGGGCAAAATCGCCTGTGTGGCGGGGCCAGATCCAGTTGTCCAAATCGCCTCCAAACTTACCGATGGAAGAGGGAGGAGCACCTACCAGTCGTACGTCGCGGTAGATCTCATTGAAATACAAGAAGTATTGGTTCCCGTAGTACGTGGGGTTGATGCGGACGGAATAGAAGTTTCTGTCAAAGCCTTTGAGTGCTTTGTCCGTCAATTTTTTGATGTTTTTGGCTATGATTTCTTGGCGTTTGGCTTCGTCCATGTTGTCTTTTACGCCTTTGAGGACTTGTTTTGTAACGTCTTCCATGCGACGCATAAACGTGACGGTCAGTCCTTTGTTAGGCAGTTCCTCTGCTCTTGTACGTGCCCAAAAGCCGTCTTTCAAGTAGTCGTTTTCTACCGAACTGTGGGCTTGGATTTGTCCGTATCCGCAGTGGTGGTTTGTCAATAGGAGTCCTTCAGGGGAAATAACTTCTCCGGTACAGCCGCCGCCAAAATGGACAATGGCATCTTTCAGACTGGCTTTGTTGACGCTGTAAATATCTTCTGCTGTCAGTTGAAAGCCTAGTTCGTGCATGCGTTCAATCTTTTGGCCTATGAGCATAGGCAGCCACATGCCTTCGTCTGCTTGGATGGCTGTGGGTTGGAATAGCAACAGGGCCAGGAGGATGGCCGGTACTGTGTAGCGTTTGGTGTATTTGTAAAAACGTATCATATTGAATATAAAAGTTTTAATAAATTCTTGTTAAAGTTTTTTTTGTCGCAGTCGTTTGGCTTTTTGCAAAACGATGGGGGGCATATAGAGTGCTCTGTATAAGAGTCTGTTTTTCAAGGGATGGTAACGGAGTTCGCGGGCCAGCGGACGGAGTGTGGTGCGTGTCCATTGGCGCATTTGGTAATAGGCATGGTGCTTTTGGCTGTAGAGTAGTTCCAAAAACCAGCCGGCGGTGAAGAAGATATAGGCTTCTTGGAGCGAACGCAGGGGTCTTGTATTAGCTAATTCGTTCAATTGCCGGGTAATGATGGTTTTTATGCTGTCTATGCGTTGTGTGGTGATGCGTTCTTGTGTCAGCCCCGTTTTGTTGATATGGTACAAATATGTGATTTGGCGTGTTACGGCCAGGTTTTGGATATGGGGTGCTATGTGGAAAGTCCACATGTTGTCTTCGTGAATGAGGTCTTTTACAAATTGCAGTTTGTGGGCTATGAGAAATCCTCTGTGTAGCAATTTGTTGCAAGCCATTATGGGGATTTGGCGAGTAAGCAATATGCGCGATACTTTTTTATTTCCTTCCGTATACGCTTGTACTTTTTCGTGTATGGCTTGGGTAGGATCCGATTTTGGTATTACGTCTACAGCTCCGCAGACCATGTGGGGGTGGCTGTACAACGTGGCCGTATTGATTAGGTTTTCAATGGCTTTTGGCGGCAGTTGGTCGTCGCTGTCCAGAAAAAAGACGTAGTCACCTGTGGCCGCTTGCAGCCCTGTGTTGCGCGCTTCTGAAAGGCCTCGGTTTTCTTGGTGTTGGAGAACGGTAAAAGTCCGGGCCGAGCTGGTAGTGCCTGGCGAGTCGGAGGTGTTTGGTGAGCTGGTGGTGCCTTGCGGGTCGGAGGTGTTTGGCGAGTCTGCTGCGGTTGTGCGTCCTGCCAGAAGCATGTGGACCAATTGCATGCTGTTGTCTGTGCCGCAGTCGTCTACAATCAATACTTCCAGATTGTCATACGTTTGGTCCAATACGGATTGCAGGCACCGTTCTATGTAAGGTGCCGTGTTGTAGACAGGTATGATTACTGATACTTTCATGGCGTTTAGTCTTTTTTACGTTGCAAACGGCTGAGTATGGCTTGTTTCAGGTGTTTCTTTTCTGTGGGTTTCAGACCTATTGTCCAGATGAGTGCACCTGTTACAAGGATAGAAGTCAATGTACTGACTACTAAAGCAGCCCATTGTATGGGCGCGGTTTCTGCTACTCGGCATGCCAACGTGCCGTTGGTGAGCCACCATCGGGTCAGCAGCGGCAGCGGTACGGCCAACACGCTGATGGCTACTACGGGACGCAATACTTCGCGTGCATAGCGTTTGAGCGGTATGCCGTTGTTTTTGTTGGCGTAATACAACCTATAAAGATAGCAAAATCCGTTGACTACTACCCATACAACCAACACCCATTGCGGTTCTATGCCTTTGGCCAGGAGTAGCCAAGTAATAGGTAAGGTAGTTGTACGTATGAGCGATACGACAATCTGGTAGTTGCGGATGGTTCCGGTAGCCCAAGTGGTTATCCAAAGCGGTCCGCTGAGCGATTCTATCAAATAGTACAGGAGTGTGATGCTGCAAAATGCAACGGTGTATGCCGGCACTTCTTTCAACCAGATGTTCATGATATCGTGCATGTTGAGCAAGATGGGCAGCGTAAGGGCAAAGAGCATGTAATAGGAGAACTTGGAGGTCTGGTTGACCAAATCTTGTAAGTAGCTCTTGTTGTTTTGTGCCGAGGCTTTCGTGATTTGTGGATTGAAGGAAGATTGAAAGTATATGACAAAATTGTATACGGCTGTGCTTACTTGCGTGGCGATGCTCATGGCGGCGTTGGTGACCAGCGGTGTGAAAATATTGAGCAAAAAGATGCGTCCTTGTGTAACGGCCAGCTGCGCTCCGGAATCGCATAAGGTCCATCCGGAAAAAGAGGCCATTTGTTTGAGCAAGGGTTTGTCCCATACAAATTGGAAGCGACAAATGGTAAAAGTGCGTCGCGAGTAGGCTACGGTAATGGCAAAGATGACGAGTGATACGGCAAACAACAAACCGGCGTACGAAGCCAATTTGTCAACGGGAGAGGCACTCAGCAGAAAGACAACTCCGAGCTTCAGGAGCACATCAGCAATGCTGATCCAAGCGTAGAAAGACATCTTTTCATGAGAAATGATGCTGGCGTTGTATGGAGTTTGTATGAGATTTACGCAGGTGGTCAATAGGGTGAATAGCAGTACCCAATGGACGGCGTGCAAACGGTCCGGCGGAATGACCAATTTGTTGTTTAAAAACCAAAGACCTACGGTCAGACCCAAAAATGTGATAACAAAGGCCAGGAGCGTGAAGAGCGTCAAGCTTGTACCAAAAACGCGCTCGAGCGCCGTCCGGGCGCCTCGGCTTGGCTTCGTCTGACCGGTGTTCGGGGTGGTGCTTGCGTTTGCGTCGGCAGGGCTGCCGGGAAGAGAGGTGCCTCGGCCCAATTCAAAGCTCATAAAACGTTGAGTAGAAGCGTTTAGGGCTGTTTGCAGGAAGGTGAACAAGGTGACGATGCCGCCGACAATGCCGTAGAGGGCAAAGTCGTCCACACCCAGGATATCCAAGACAATGCGCGAGGTGTACAGCGTGACGGCCAAGCGCACCAACATGCGCGTGTAAAGGGCGGCCGTGTTTTTGGCTATGCGTCGTTTGTGTTCAAGTTCTGTCATCGTAGGTAGGCTGCCTGGTTGTTTGTTATTGACCGATGCCTATGTAGGTGAAGCCTTTTTCTATCACCTCTTGCGGTTGGTATATGTTGCGGCCGTCAATGACCAATGGGGTGTGCATGGTTTGTAGGAGTTGGTCCCAAGAGGGCATTCGGAATTCTTTCCATTCCGTTACCAGAATGAGGGCGTGGGCTCCTTGGGCGGCATCGTACATGTCTGTGGCGTATGTAACGGTAGTACCTAATGTTTTCCGGGCTTGATCCATAGCTATCGGGTCGTAAACTTTTATGTGGCAACCGGCTTGTAGCAAATGGTATATGAGTACGATGGAGGGGGCTTGGCGGATGTCGTCTGTTTGTGGTTTGAACGAAAGGCCCCAGACGGCTATGGTTTTCCCTTCTAATTGGCCGTTGTAGTGGTTGTATAGTTTCTGGTAGAGGATTTTCTTTTGTTCTTCGTTTACTTTATCCACGGCTTCTATGAGATCTAATGGATATCCCGTTTCTACACCGGTGCGTATAAGGGCTTTGACGTCTTTTGGGAAGCAACTGCCTCCGTATCCGGTACCGGCATACAGGAACTTTTGTCCTATGCGGCTGTCCGATCCGATGCCCATGCGTACGCTGTTTATATTGGCGCCTACGCGTTCACAGAGGTTGGCTATTTGGTTCATAAACGATATGCGTGTGGCCAGCATGGCGTTGGCGGCGTATTTTGTCATTTCTGCCGAGGGTATATCCATAAAATACACGCGGAAATTTTTGAGCAAGAAGGGACGGTAGAGGTTTTCCATGAGTTTTCTTGCTCTTTCTGTTTCTACACCAACTACTACTCTGTCCGGGCTCATAAAATCTCTTATGGCGTCTCCTTCTTTCAGAAATTCCGGATTGGAGGCTATATCAAACGGTATATCTTTTTTTCGCTTGGTTAGTTCCTCTTGTATGGCTTCTTTTACTTTGGCAGCCGTCCCAACGGGTACGGTGCTTTTGGTGGTAAACAGCAAATAGTCGTTCATGTGTTTGCCTACGGTACGTGCTACCTGTAGTACTTGATGGATATCTGCGCTGCCGTCTTCTTCCGGCGGTGTGCCTACGGCACTAAATACAATGTTTGTTTGGGCAGGTTTGGTCTTGTCGCCGGTGGTGTTGGTGTTGGTGTTGGTGTTGCCGTTCAGACAGGCGGCCAGATCTGTGGTGAAATGGAGCCTGCCGGCTTGTACATTGCGTTGTACCATGGGTTCCAGTCCCGGTTCGTAAATGGGTATGATGCCTTTTTTGAGGTTTTCTATCTTTTCCGCATCAATATCCACACACGTTACACGGGCGCCCATTTCTGCAAAGCAAGCTCCGGTGACGAGCCCTACGTATCCTGTTCCGACTATGATGATATTCATGATTTTTGGTGTTTTGTGCACACCCAGCCTCAAGATGGTGCGCAAGATTTTTTTGGTGGTCTAACTAAAGTGTTCTTTTACAAGCTGTTGTGTGTTTAGGTGTGTTTTTGTTGCGCACCATCTTGAGGCTGGGTGCGCGGCTGGGTGCGCAAAGGCTGGGTGCGCGGCTGGGTGCGCAAAGGCTGGGTGTGCAGGCGGGTGTCCAAGTACCAACGGATGGTGGTCTCCAGGCCCTGGTCAAAGGGCATTTGCGGTTGCCAGCCCAGTTGGTTTTGGAGTTTGGATATGTCTAATGCGTAGCGGAGGTCGTGGCCGGGACGGTCTGTGACAAACGATATGAGGGATAGGGAGTCGCCGGCGGGCCGTTCCAGTAGGCGGTCTGTTATTTCTATGAGTTTGTGTATGAGGGTGATATTTTGCCATTCGTTGTTGCCGCCTATGTTGTAAGTTTCTCCAACCAGACCTTTGTGGAAAATGAGATCGATGGCTCGGGCGTGGTCTTCTACATAGAGCCAATCGCGGATGTTTTCGCCTTTACCATAGATGGGTAAAGGTTTTCTGTCCACAATGTTGTAGATAACAACAGGGATTAATTTTTCCGGATACTGGTACGGACCGTAGTTGTTGGAGCAATTGGAGATTTTTATGGGCAGACCGTAGGTGTGGTAAAAGGCTCTGACAAAATGGTCTGCAGAGGCTTTGGATGCTGAATAAGGGGAGCGGGGGTCGTACGGGGTTGTTTCTAAAAAAGGTCCGTCGTCAAATCCCAATGCTCCATACACTTCGTCAGTAGATACGTTATAAAAGATATGGTTTGCGTAATTTTCTTTTTTCCAGGCATTTTTGGCGCATTGCAGCAACGTGAGGGTACCCATGACATTGGAGCGAGCAAATTCAAACGGGTCTGTAATGCTGCGGTCTACATGGCTTTCGGCGGCCAGGTGGATGACGCTGTCCGGAGCGTATGTAGAAAAAATGTCTTCCATTTTGCTGTAATCGGCCACATCTGCTTGTATGAAAAGGTAGTTGGGGGCGTCTTCTATGTCTTTCAAATAGTCCGGATTGGCGGCGTACGTGAGCTTGTCTACATTGATAATCAGGTACTCGGGATAGGTGTTGACGAATAGACGTATCACATGGGAGCCAATAAAGCCACAGCCCCCCGTAATGAGAATACGGCGTGTGTTTTGGCGCGCCAGATCTGATCTGGCGCGCCACTTGTCGGCCTTGTATTGGTTAGTTGTCATGTTTTCAGGTAGTTGCATTTTTGGAATTTTATTTTGGCGCGCTAGATCTGATTTGGCGCGCCATCTGGTGCGCCATCTGGTGCGCCATCCAGCATTTGGAGGATGTATTGGCCGTAGGGGTTGTGGCGCATGGGGTGGGTGTGGGTGCGGAGTTGGTCGGCGGTACGCCAGCCGTTGTGGAAGGCGATTTCTTCCGGGCAAGCGATGAGCAGCCCTTGGCGTTGTTGGATGGTTTCCACAAAGTTGCCGGCTTGGGCCAGGGAACTGTGCGT
>DUNA01000064.1 GCA_012839605.1 Bacteroidales bacterium | reverse complement strand
GTCTTTGGGAAATTGAGGATAGGCGGCCCGGAACAAAGCCGGACTCATGCTTTCTGAAACGGGATATCCTATGACGGCAAACGGTCCCATACGTTACAGTGTGTTGCGCTGGCGCAGCGCCTCAAAGGAAAGCACAGCCGCCGTGACAGATACGTTCAGCGAATCCATACGACCCAGCATGGGTATGTTTACTTGACAATGCGCTTTTTGTCTCCAGAATTCTTCCAGGCCTTTGTCTTCAGAGCCTAAAACAAATGCAGTCGGTTTTTTGTAATCGCAGCGGTCGTAAGGTGTGCTTGCTTGACAAGTGGCGGCCACCAATTGTACGTTATGCTTTGTAAGCCAATTGTATGCTTGTTCAGAGGAACAGGCAAAGGTAGGAACGGTAAAGAGCGCTCCCAGAGAAGCCCTTATGGTATTGGGGTTGTATACATCTGTTAACGGATCGCAAACGAGTACGGCGTGAGCACCTACAGCGTCTGCCGTACGCAAAACAGCCCCCAGGTTGCCCGGTTTTTCCACAGATTCCAACACAAGAAATAAGGGGTGCTCCGGAATTTGCATCCGTTCCAACGCCGTATCTTTTTGGTGCATGATGGCCAAGACTCCTTCTGTTGTGCCTCTGTACGCCGTTTTCCCGTAAACGGCCGCCGTTATTTCTTCTGTATGCTGTGCCTGTTTTTTCAGCATGTCTGCTTTTTCCGGATTGAGAAAAATGTCCGGACACAGGAAGAGGCTATGCATGGAAAAACCGTTTTGGAGTGCAGCTTCCAGTTCTCGGACACCCTCTATGACAAAGAGACCTTCTTCACGCCGCAAACGGCTTTTTTCCATAAGCCGGCGCAGGTGCTTGATTTTTGTGTTTTGAGCCGAGGTTATCATCACCTTCTTGTTGAGGTGCTATTCGGGCCGCATCTGCGGGAAGAAGAGCACATCTTGAATGCTGGGGGAATTGGTCATAAGCATGCACAATCTGTCTATGCCAATGCCCATACCGGAAGTGGGGGGCATGCCAAACTCCAGGGCCCTGATAAAGTCCATGTCTATAAACATGGCTTCGTCGTCTCCTTGTTCTTTCAATTTCAGTTGCTCTCTAAAGCGCTCCAATTGATCAATGGGGTCGTTAAGTTCCGAATACGCGTTGGCCAATTCTTTGCCATTGACAAACAGTTCAAAACGTTCTGTCAATTCCGGGTTGTCGCGGTGTTTTTTACTCAAAGGAGATGTGGCAATGGGGTAATCTGTGATAAACGTAGGTTGGATCAGGTGTTTTTCGCAGTATGCGCCAAACAAGGCATCTATCAACTTTCCTTTGCCCATAGCCGGTGTGGTGGGGACTCTGAGTGTTGCGCACGTGTTGCGTAAAGCTTCTTCATCCATACCGCTCACATCCACCCCTGCATATTGCTTGATGGCATCTATCATGGAAAGACGCTTATACGGTCTCTTCCAATCAATCATCTTTTCGCCATAGGGAACTTTTGTGCTGCCGTGTAAGGCAAGAGCTACTTTTTCCACCAATTGTTCCGTAAAGTCCATCATCCAAAAATAGTCTTTATAGGCTGCGTAGATTTCCAGTACCGTAAACTCCGGGTTGTGGGTCCGGTCCATGCCTTCGTTTCTGAAATCTTTTGAAAATTCATACACACCGGGATAACCCCCTACAATGAGTTTTTTCAGGTACAGTTCGTTGGCTATCCTTAAGTACAGGGGAATATCCAATGCGTTGTGGTGCGTTTTGAACGGACGGGCGTTGGCTCCGCCCGGTATGGGTTGTAAAATAGGAGTTTCTACTTCCAAATATCCAAAACTGTTGAAGAAATCGCGCATGGCGTTGACCATTTTCGTACGGCTTACAAACGTATCTCTTACGTGTGGGTTGACAATCAAGTCTACGTAGCGCATGCGGTACCGTTGTTCCGGATCTGTGAAAGCATCGTATACGTGGTCTTCTTTTTCTTTGACAATAGGAAGTACGCGGAGCGATTTGCTCAACAAGGTAAATTCTTTGACATGTACAGAAATTTCTCCCGTTTTCGTAACAAAGGCGTACCCGCTAATGCCCACGATATCACCTATGTCCAAAAGCTTTTTAAAAACGGTGTTGTAGAGTGTTTTGTCTTCACCGGGGCAAATCTCGTCCCGTTTTATATACGCTTGAATACGTCCTGTATGGTCTTGCAAGACCATGAAAGAAGCGGCTCCCATAATTCTGCGTCCCATAATCCGCCCGGCCAAGGTGACTTGTTTGAAATTTTCTTTTTCCGGATCGTATCCTTCCAGGATTTGGTTGGCTGTGGTATCTACCGGAAATTGTTGGGCAGGATAAGGATCTATTCCTAATTCAATAAGTTCTTTCAGCGCGTCCCGACGCAATTGTTCTTGTTCACTGAAATGCGTATTCTCCATAATTTTGAAATTTCTTAGACTACAAAAGTAAGCATTTTTTAATCGCATAAGGATAAAAATGTCTACCTTTACAAGATTAAAATGGCTTTAGATAAAAAATGGATTGTTAAAGAGCCGGGAAATCCGGCTATAGTCAGGAATCTGGCTTCTGAACTGGGAGTAGACCCTTCTTTGGCCAACTTGCTTGTACAAAGAAACATAACCAATTTGTTTCAAGCCAAGTCTTTTTTTCGTCCGCAACTGGAGGATTTGCACGATCCGTTTCTAATGAAAGATATGGACAAAGCCGTAAGGCGGTTGGATAAGGCCATAAAAGAAAGTGAGAAAATACTGGTTTACGGAGATTACGATGTGGACGGGACTACGGCTGTGGCTTTGGTTTATTCCTTTTTGCGCAAAGAAACGCCCATGGTTTCTTTTTATATTCCGGACAGATACACAGAAGGATACGGAATATCTTATGTGGGGATAGACCACGCCGTAAATGAAGGGTGTACCTTGATCATTGCGTTGGATTGCGGAATAAAAGCTATTGAAAAAGTTGTTTATGCAAAGGAAAGAGGCATAGATTTCATCATTTGCGACCACCATCTGCCGGCCGGCGAATTGCCAAAGGCAGCAGCCGTGCTAAATCCAAAAAGGAACGACTGCAATTACCCTTTTAATGAATTGAGCGGATGCGGGGTAGGCTTTAAATTTATGCAAGCGTTTTGCCAAAGGAAAAACATACCGCTTATGGAATTGTATCCTTTTCTGGATTTGTTGGTAGTCAGTATAGCGGCAGATTTGGTATCCATAACGGGAGAAAACAGAATTTTGGCGCATTACGGTTTGCAGCAATTGAATGAGGCTCCTCGTAAAGGATTGCTTTCCATTATCAAACTGGCCGGTTTGGAAAAACACCGGATTACCATGGACGACATTGTCTTTAAGATAGGTCCCAGAATCAATGCAGCCGGACGTATGGAATCCGGAAAAATGGCCGTGGATTTGCTTATTTCACGCACAGACGATGTGGCTTCTAAAATTGGAGATACCATCAACGACCACAACGACGACCGCAAATACATAGACCGAAAAATCACGCAGGAAGCGTTGACTATGGTCAGGGAGATGGAAGGGATAGAACAGAAAAAATCGATTGTCTTATACAATTCAAAATGGCACAAAGGCGTAGTAGGCATTGTGGCTTCTCGTCTTGTAGAGACTTTTTACCGTCCCACCATTGTGTTGACGGAATCCAACGGATACATAACGGGGTCGGCACGCAGCATCACAGGGTTTGATTTGTACGAAGCCATTGAACAATGCGGAGACTTGATGGAAAGTTTTGGAGGACATATGTATGCGGCCGGTTTGACCATGAAAGAGGAACATCTGGAAGAGTTTACAAGCAGATTTGAAAAGTGGTCGGCAGAGAAGATTTCTGACGACATGCTGACTCCGCAAGTAAGCATAGACACGTATCTGGAATTCCGTCAAATCACACCCAAGTTTTTCCGTTTGCTGAAACAGTTTCAACCTTTCGGTCCCGGAAACGAATCTCCCGTATTTGTGACAGAAGATGTATACGATAACGGAAACGGCCGTCTTGTGGGATCGGATGCAGGCCATTTGAAACTGGAATTGATTCAAGAAGACGAACCGTACAGAGCCATTTCTGCCATAGCTTTCAATCAAAGAGAACATTTTGACCATTTGCACAACGGCAATCCTGTGGATATCTGTTATTCAGTAGCAGAAAATTATTACAGAGGCATTGCCAATCTGCAATTGCGGGTCAAGGATATTAAAATACGCGATCTTATTGTTTAGGGACAAGCCGCTTGTGAGCTTGTTCGTACCATTTTCTTCTTTCTTTGTACAAGGTAGACAAACGGTCTTTTTGAGCCAAAGGCCACCTGTCCGGCTCTTTCTCAATCCTTTCCCAAAGAACAGGGACCGGTGTGTCTATGAAGACAACGGTTCCGTGTTGTTTCATATAGGCCAGGTTGTCAAAAAAACAGGGAGTTCCTCCGCCGCAAGCTATGATGGTTGCGGGGTTTCCGGCCGCATGCCATTGTTCAACTACTTTTCTGAGTACTTTTTTTTCTTGCAACCGAAAGGCCTGCTCTCCGTTTTCTACAATATAGGCAGCCGGAGTTGTTCCCGTTTCTTGAAAAAAAGCGGTATCTAAATCTGTGAATGCACGGTGGCTCTCTGTAGCGTGTTTTTTTGCCAAGGTGCTTTTGCCACAGGCCATAAACCCTATATAGAAAGTCAGTCCCATATGTATTGGAATGGTTGCTAGAGCAACGTCATTTGAATGGCGTCTTCATCGTGTCCCGAGTTTTTGACCTTTTTTTCAATTCCCGTTTTCTTTTCTTTTTTTGTGGTGTCCTCTTCTACGGGACCTTCCAATTCAAAACCGGGATCGTCGTCAATATCTTCCTCAACGGGAACAGGCAAGGGATCTAGAAACGACAACGAATCCACTTGGAATGTGGTAATTCGTTTGCCTTTGGCTCTAAAGCTTTTGTCGCTTATAAATTCGACAGCGTCTATAAGAAGCGGTTCTCTTTTGGCGTGTTTGCCACCAAAGACTACTTCTACACGCGGGGACGCATCTTGCGATAAAGCAACCAATCGGGAACCTTCTGCTGTGCTTATGAAGGGTTGCGGCGCGTTTTCAGAGTCTTCAAAACGGAAGCGCTTTATGTAGTAAAACTCTACGTCTGCATCGTAGTACAGGGCGGTGAATACCTTCTCTGTATCTAATTTTTCTATGAGCAGGATTTCTTCTTGGTACCTGTTGCTCAAATCAAAGTTGGTGGTAAAGAAAACACCCTTTTTGTTGACGGCCAACAGGCTGTCTTCACCGGAAAATTCTCCCAGATACAGACCGCGCTCGTCGTGGTTGAGCCTTTGCACGTCTTTGTCAAACCATATTTTTTGTCCCCCCATGGTGGCCACGCCTTTTTCCAAAAGTGTGATCTTTTGTACGGGATGGTGACTCAATATGTTGCCTCGTGCACCTCGGCCTTTTACATCTATGTCCAGGAAGGAAAATTCAAAAATCAATTTTTTCAAACGCGGTTTTGCCCGTAAGAATACTTTGATGCTTTCTGCTTCTCCGTTGGGATTGACTGTAAACCACAAGACTTGGGAGCCGGGTTTTCCTTGCGTCAAGTTGTACTCCCTGTCACGTGTATAGCTGCTTACTGCAAAGCGTTTGACGTATACTTTGCCTCCTTTCCCGTCACGGTAAACGGCGTTGTAGATGGTTCTTTCGTCTTTCTTTTTGATGATTCCCGTGTAGATGATATCTTTTCCGACGTATTGTTTTTCTTCTACTTTACGCACGGAGTACGTGCCGTCCTTGAGGAAGACAACAATTTCATCTAAGGGAGAGCAATCGCAAACAAAGGAAGCGCCTTCGTCGTTTTTCAATTCCGTTCCCACAAATCCGGAATCTTTATTTGCGTACAATTTGCTGTTGGCCAAAATGACTTTAGAAGCTACAATCGTCTCAAAGTCTGCAATTTCCGTTTTCCGGGGAAACAAACTTCCGTACTTTTTCTTCAGGTCCTTGAAGTAATTGATGGTGTAACGTGTCAGATGTGACAAATGCTCGTTTACACGGCTCATTTCTTTATCTAACGATTGGATGTGCTCCTCGGCTTTTTTGATATCGAATTTTGAAATTTTGCGAACCGGCTTTTCTACCAGTTTTTCAATTTCTTCAAAAGTGATGGGCCTTCTCAAGCGATCTTGGTATCGTTTCATTTCTTTTTCTACGGCGGCCAGCTGAGCTTCCCAAGAGGGGGCGTCGTTTTCTAAAATTTTGTAGACTTTTTCTTCAAAGAAGATTTTCTCCAAAGAAGACAGGTGCCAGTTGTCTTCCAGTTCGGCCAGGCGTATTTCCAGTTCTGTTTTTAGCAGATGGCGTGTGCGGTCTGCGTTATACCGCAACATGTCTTCTACCGGAAGTACAAACGGTTTTCCGTCCATGATGACGCAAGCATCCGGCGACAAGGTGACCTCGCAACGGGTAAACGCGTAGAGAGCGTCTATAGTTTTGTCCGGCGACACGTCTCCGGCCAGATGGATCAGGATTTCCACTTGATCGGCCGTGTTGTCGTCTATTTTCCGTACTCTGATGCGGCCTTTGTCGTTAGCAGCAATGATGGAGCGGATAAGGCTTTCCGTTGTCTGGCCGTAAGGCAGTTCTGTAATGGCCAACGTCCTTCTGTCCAGCTTGGTAATCCGAGCCCTCACTTTCACGCGGCTGCCGTCTTTGCTGACTCCGCTGTTGTAGTTGCTGCAATCTACAAGTCCTCCCGTGATGAAATCGGGGTACAGGGTGAAATCTTTGCCGTTTAAATAGTCTATAGAGGCGTCTAGCAGTTCGTTGACGTTGTGGGGTAGAATTCTGGTGGAAAGTCCTACGGCAATACCCTCTGCGCCTTGGGCCAACAACAGGGGGAATTTTATGGGAAGCGCTTCCGGTTCTTTGTTTCTGCCGTCGTATGAGGATGTCCAGAACGTCGTTTTGGGGTTGAAGGCGACCTCCAATGCAAAGGTGCTTAACCGGGCTTCTATATACCTGGGGGCTGCTGCCGAGTCTCCCGTAAGGACGTTGCCCCAGTTTCCTTGCGTGTCTACCAGCAAGTCTTTTTGTCCCAGTTGCACCAGTGCGTCTCCAATGGAAGCGTCTCCGTGCGGGTGGAATTGCATGGTGTGTCCAATAATATTGGCCACTTTGTTATAGCGCCCGTCCTCCATCCTCTTCATGGAGTGCAAGATTCTTCTCTGTACCGGTTTGAGCCCGTCTGTGATGTGGGGTATGGCACGCTCCAGAATTACATACGAGGAGTATTCCAAAAACCAGTTTTTGAACATGCCGGTCAGGCGGTACTTCTTGTCTCCTTCTTCTCCCAGTATTCGTAAATACTTAAGTTGCTCTTCACTCATCATAGTTTAATTCTCTGTCAGTCTTAAGTTGTTTACTATAAATTCCCTTCTTTGAGGCGTGTTGTCTCCCATATAGAAACGGAGCAATTCCGGCAGCCTGTCGTCTTTATCCAGACGCACTTTGTCAAGGCGTATATCTTCTCCTATAAATTCTTTGAATTCTTCCGGTGAGATTTCTCCCAAGCCTTTAAACCGTGTGATTTCAGGATTTGGACCCAGTTGTTTGACAGATTTGTCTTTTTCCTGTTCTGAATAACAGTAATGTGTTTCTTTTTTATTTCTGACTCGGAACAAAGGCGTTTGCAGAATGTAGACATGACCGTGTCTGACCAGTTCAGGGAAAAACTGTAAGAAAAAACTGAGCAACAACATCCTGATGTGCATGCCGTCCGGGTCTGCGTCTGTAGCGATGACAATGTTGTTGTACCGCAAATTGTCCAAGTCTTCTTCTATGTTGAGGGCGGCTTGTAACAAGTTGAACTCCTCGTTGGTGTAGATGACTTGTTTGTTCATGCCGTAGGTGTTTTCCGGCTTGCCTCGTAAACTGAACACAGCTTGCACGTTGGGATCTCTGCTCTTTGTGATGGATCCGCTTGCCGAGTCGCCCTCTGTAATGAACAGGGTGCTTTGTTCTGCCTGTTCGTTTTTGTCTGTAAAATGGACGCGGCAATCGCGCAATTTTTTGTTGTGGAGGCTGATTTTCCTGGCCGTTTCCCTTGATTTTCTGCGTACTACGCTTACAGCCCTCCGCTCTTTTTCGTTTTCTATGATCTTTTTAAGCAGGATATCGGCAGTCGTCGGGTTTTTGTGCAAGTAGTTGTCTAATTGTTCTTTCACAAAATCTGAGATAAAACTGCGTACCGTAGGACCGCCTTGTGCTATTTCTCTGGAATCCAGAATGGTTTTTGTTTGGTTGGCAAATTTTGGTTCTATAAGACGGATGCTTATGGCACCCACTATGGATTGGCGGATATCGGAAAGCTCAAAATCTCTTTTTAAGAAGTCTTTGATGGTTCTTGCCACGGCTTCTCTGAAAACGGACAAGTGCGTACCGCCTTGCGAAGTGTTTTGTCCGTTGGCAAAAGACATGATGCTTTCCCCGGTGTCATCTGTGTGGGTGATGACCATTTCTATATCGTGTCCCTTCAGATGAATGGGCGGATAGAGGGTCTCTTCTGCCATGTTTTCATTGACCAGGTCTAAGAGTCCGTTTTTTGAAGCAAAGTCTTTTCCGTTCAGTTGCAACTTCAGTCCTGTGTTCAGATAAGCATAGTGCTTGAGCATCTCTTCCACAAATTCCTGTTGGATGGTATAGTTGTTGAACAGCTCGTGATCCGGAACAAAGCTTACCAATGTGCCGTTTTTTTCTGTAGAATCTTTTTCTCCTTCATCCAGCAATTCGCCTTTTGAAAACGTACCGTAACGGCTTTTTCCGTCGCGGAAAGACGCTATATGAAAGTCCACGGAAGTGGCGTTTACGACTTTCAATCCCACGCCGTTCAGTCCAACGGCTTTTTGGAATGTCTTGTTGTCGTATTTGGCTCCCGTGTTCATTTTGTTGGCGGCATCTATGACTTTGCCAAAAGGAATGCCTCTGCCGTAGTCGCGTACGGTGACTTTGTTGTCTTCTATGGTAACACGTATGATCTTTCCGTGTCCCATGGCGTATTCGTCTACGGAGTTATCAATAACTTCTTTAATCAACACGTAGAGTCCATCGTCCGGTGTGCTTCCATCTCCTAATTTGCCTATGTACATACCGGGTCTTAACCGGATGTGTTCATTCCAGGCAAGTGTTTGAAAATCTTTTTCTGTATACGTTGATTTGAGTATTGGCATAAGCGCACAAAGATAATATGATTATATTTGCAAATTGTATAAAAATAACAAAAAACACAAACAATAGGTATGAAGGGCAGTATTTCTCAAATCATCGGGCCCGTAGTTGACGTGGCGTTTCCAAAGCATGTTGGCGAAGATATTCGCCTGCCCGGCATTTACCATGCACTGGAAGTGGAACGTTCAGACGGAAGGGTTGTAGTACTGGAAGTACAACAACATATTGGAGACAATACGGTGCGTGCTGTAGCCATGGATACGACGGACGGTTTGTCCAGAGGGCTGGAAGTGCGTACTACGGATGGTCCCATTACCATGCCTATAGGCCCTCAAGTAAAGGGCCGGTTGATGAATGTCATTGGAGACACCATAGACGGCTTAAGTCTGTTGGATAAAAAATTGGGGACGTCTCCCATTCACAAATCACCTCCTAAGTTTGAAGAACTAACCACATCTGAAGAAGTGCTCTTTACAGGAATTAAGGTGATTGATTTGCTGGAGCCGTACTTGAAAGGTGGCAAAATAGGTCTGTTTGGTGGAGCCGGTGTAGGAAAAACAGTCATTATCATGGAACTGATCAACAACATTGCCAAAAGGCATAAAGGTTTTTCAGTTTTTGCAGGAGTAGGAGAACGTACCCGGGAAGGCAACGATTTGTTACGGGAAATGATCCAAGCAGGTGTTATCCGTTACGGCGATGCTTTTAGGGAAGGTATGGAGAGAGGGGAATGGGATTTGTCCAAAGTAGATTACAAGGAACTGGAAAAATCACAGGCCACCTTGATTTTTGGGCAAATGAACGAACCCCCCGGAGCCCGAGCGTCTGTGGCTTTGAGCGGACTGACGATTGCCGAGGCGTTGCGCGACCAAGACGATGAGGTAAAAGACATTTTGCTTTTTATAGACAATATTTTCCGATTTACACAAGCCGGTTCAGAAGTGTCTGCGCTGTTGGGCAGAATGCCTTCAGCCGTGGGGTATCAGCCTACGTTGGCTACGGAAATGGGTATTATGCAAGAGCGTATTGCTTCTACGCGTAACGGATCCATTACTTCTGTACAAGCGGTGTATGTGCCGGCCGACGACTTGACAGACCCGGCTCCTGCAACCACGTTTTCTCACTTGGATGCCACAACGGTATTGTCCAGAAAGATTACGGAAATGGGTATTTATCCGGCGGTGGACCCGCTGGAATCTACGTCACGTATTTTGGATCCGGCCATTGTGGGAGAAGAGCATTACAGAACGGCTCAAAGAGTAAAACAAATCCTCCAACGCAACAAAGAATTGCAAGATGTGATTTCCATTTTGGGTATGGAGGAACTGTCTGTGGAAGACCGCATGACGGTACACCGGGCCAGAAAGGTGCAGCGGTTCTTGTCGCAACCTTTTACGGTAGCGCAGCAGTTTACGGGTATTCCCGGAGTGATGGTTTCCATAGAAGATTGCATCAAAGGGTTTACCATGATTCTTGACGGCAAAGTAGACGATGTTCCTGAAAACGCATTCCTAAATGTGGGTACCATAGAAGAAGCCATTGAAAAAGGAAAACGCCTATGAATCCATATATTTTTCTTCAAATTCTTTCACCTGAAAAAACACTTTTTAAGGGAAATGTGACTGTAGTCCGATTCCCCGGAGAGAAAGCGCCGTTTGTGGTGTTGAAAAACCATGCGCCCATAGTTTCTTTGCTGGAAGAGGGAGTCATTACGTTTGAAGGAGAATTTGGAAAGAAAAACATCCCCATCAAAGGAGGTTTTGTACGCGTCAGAAAAAACAAGATTTATGCTTGCATAGATCCATAAAAGATAAAAACATGAAGCACAAACGAGCTGTTGTATTTGTAGGACTTCTTTTACTTACAGGACTTGTATGGGGCCTTGTTATGTATTATTGTATTCCGGAATGGTGGTTTGGGGCGTACCCGGCCATCCCTGCTTCTTTTGTGGCTATTTGTCTGGTAGAACATCTGCTTTTGGTGGCCGATAATCAGCAAGAAAAAAAATGGATGCACACCTTGATGGTGCAGCGCCTGATCCGTTGGGGTATTTTGTTGTTGACTTTGGTGTTGATCATCGTGCTGGCGGCTCCTCCGCGTCTGGCATTGTTGTTGTCCTTTATGGGATTTTTTATATTATATTCGTTACTTTCTGTTTTGAGCCTTAATAAAAGATGAGACGTACAGTCAGGATGGTGTTTTTGACGGCCTTGTTCGCCTTCGTTTCTTTTGCTGTTACTGCAAAAGAAGTGAAAGAAAGACCTCCGATTGATATTAAGGATCTGTTGTTGGAACACCTGAAAGACAGCTACAGTTGGCATTTTTTTGATACAAAAGACAAGTCCATAGCCCTTCCGTTGCCCATTATCGTACGCAGTAAAGAACGCGGTTGGTTTGTGTTCCTTTCTTCAAAACTGGAACAAGAAGAAGGATATAAAGGATTTGTCTTATCTACAGAAGGGGATACAGCGGGAAAAATAGTAGAAACAAACAAAGCGGGAGACGTAGTCAGGCCGTTTGATATATCTCTGACAAAAAACGTAATTGCGCTTTTCTTTTCTTGTTTATTGCTTATGGCCATTGTGCTGAGCCTGGCTCGCTGGTACAAGAAGAAAGAGAAAGCCGGGGAATACGATGCCGTCCCCGACGGCATGAAAGGAGCGTTGGAATGGTTCATCATGAGCATCCATTACGACGTAGTGAAAAAGAGTGTGGGAGAAGATTACAAAAGGTATTCGCCGTACCTGCTTACGTTGTTTTTCTTTATCTTTTTGAACAACCTGCTGGGGCTGATTCCCATCTTCCCGGCCGGAGCCAACTTGACGGGCAATATAGCCATAACCATGGGTTTGGCTTTATGTACCATGATTGCCGTCAACGTATTTGGGAACAAAGCGTATTGGAAAGAGATTCTTTGGCCGGATGTGCCGGTTTTTATGAAAGCACCCATACCCATCATGCAAGTCATAGAACTTTTTGGTATTATCACAAAGCCTTTGGCGTTGATGATACGTCTTTTTGCCAATGTGTTTGCCGGGCATATCATCATTTTGGCTTTGACCTCGCTTGTGTTTTTGACAGTAGCCATGGGACCGATGATCAACAGCACTATGAGTGTGATTTCTGTGTTGTTTACTGCCCTTATGTTGGTATTGGAATTGTTGGTGGCTTATATTCAAGCGTATATATTTACTATGCTCTCTGCCATTTTTATTGGCATGTCGCGTAAAACTCATTCTTAATAATTATAATTTATGTTACTTTTTACATTTTTGCAAGCAGCCGGTTTGTACACCGTATTGACGAAATTAGGCGCAGTACTGGGTGCGGCGATTGTCGTACTAGGTGCCTCGTTTGGTATCAGTAAAATTGGAATCTCCGCTATGGAGGCCATTGCACGTCAGCCCGAGGCTGCCGACGGAATCAGGATGTCCATGATTATCATCGGGGCTTTTGTTGAAGGGGTATCTCTTTTTGCCATTATTGTTTGTTTGTTGGTAGCCCTCTAATAGCAGCCGACTATGGATTTGATGATTCCGGATTCCGGGTTGTTGTTCTGGATGCTCATAGCATTTGGCATCTTGTTCTTTATCTTGGCTCGCTTTGGCTGGCCGGCGATAACCGGAATGGTGGAACGTCGTAACGAAGGAATAGACAAAGCGTTGTCAGATGCGGCAGCGGCACGGCAACTGCTGGCTTCGTTAAAACTGCAGGAAGAGAGAATCTTACAGCAGTCACGAGAAGAACAAGAAAAACTGATAGAACAAACAACGGATCTGCGTAAACAACTGATTGAAGAAGCCAAAGAGGCAGCTGAAAAAGAAAGCAAGGTGATTCTTGATAGAACAAGAGAACAACTGCGCATAGAAAAAGAAGCAGCCTTACAGGAAATCCGTCTTCAAGTAGCTACTTTATCTGTTGAAATTGCAGAGAAATTGCTTAGACAACAATTAGAATCCCGTGATAAACAACGGGAATTGATGGACCGTTTGGTAGAAGAATCTTTCCAATTGTATGAATGAAGGATTGATTGCAGGCAGGTATGCACAAGCGCTGTTGCAGTATGCGACAGAGCATAAAGCAGACACAGACCTGTATGGAATGATGAAGGTGTTGGCAGATTGTTATACGGCACTGCCCAACTTGCAAGATTTTTTTGGAAACAGGACAATAGAAATAGAAAAACGCAAAGCGCTTTTTACGAACTTGTTTCCGGAATACGCACCGCATTCTATACACGTGTTGTCAGACTTTCTTGATTTGCTCATCAGGCAAAAGAGAGAGCATATTATGCAATCTGTTGCGTTGCAGTATGTAGAAAAATACCGCGAACACAACGGCATTTTATACGGAGTGCTTACCACTACTTTTCCGCCCGATGAGGAATTGTTGGTCAAGGTAAAAAAAGCGCTGCAGCCTGATAGTCCTGAAAAAGTGGAACTGGAATGGAAAGAAGATAAAGACCTTATTGGTGGCTTTACGTTAAGTGTGGGTATGAAAGAGTGGGACGCTTCTTTAAAAACGCGTTTGCACCAAGTGAAGAAATCTTATGGTTTAACATAGAATTATTGATTGCAATATGTCAGATTTGATAAAACCCGGAGAGGTAACAGATATTTTGCGGATGCAGTTGGAGGGGATGGACAACCGACCGGTTTATGAAGAAAAAGGCGTAGTCCTTCAGGTAAGCGACGGGGTAGTACGCATCTATGGTTTGCACCAAGCGTCTGCCAACGAATTGTTGGTCTTTGACAACGGCCTGATGGCCATAGTCATGAACTTGGAAGAAGACAACGTGGGTGCCGTATTGTTGGGTCCTACGAGCGCTGTGCGGGAAGGCGATAAAGTAAAAAGGACGGGAACGATCGCTTCCGTTCCCGTTAGTGAGAAGATGATGGGGCGCGTAATAGATCCCCTGGGCAACCCCTTGGACGGGAAAGGTCCCATTCCGGGGCCTGTCTTTGATATGCCTTTGGAGCGGAAGGCACCGGGAGTTGTATTCAGGCAACCTGTGTCTGAACCGTTGCAAACGGGTATCAAATCTATAGATGCCATGATTCCCATAGGTCGTGGACAAAGAGAGTTGATTATTGGAGACAGGCAAACGGGCAAAACGGCTATTGCCATAGATACCATCATCAACCAAAGGGACAATTTTTTGGACGGAAATCCCGTCTATTGCATATACGTGGCCATAGGTCAGAAAGGATCTACCGTAGCTTCTTTAGTCAATACCTTGGAGAGACACGGTGCCATGGATTATACAGTTGTGGTATCGGCCACGGCCGGGGATCCGGCTGCACTTCAATATTTTGCCCCTTTTGCCGGAGCGGCCATAGGGGAGTACTTCAGAGATACGGGAAGGCACGCTCTTGTGGTGTATGACGATTTGTCAAAACAAGCCGTCTCTTACAGAGAGGTTTCATTGATTTTGCGCAGGCCTTCCGGAAGGGAAGCGTATCCCGGAGATGTGTTTTATTTGCACTCTCGGTTGTTGGAACGGGCGGCTCGAATCATTGACCAAGACCAAGTGGCCGTACAAATGAACGACATACCGGAGTCTCTGCAAGGAAAGGTAAAAGGAGGCGGTTCGCTTACGGCACTGCCCATCATTGAAACGCAGGCAGGTGACGTCTCGGCTTACATCCCCACCAATGTGATTTCCATTACGGACGGTCAGATTTTCTTAGACACAGACTTGTTCAATCAAGGGTACCGACCGGCCATCAACGTAGGTATTTCTGTATCGCGTGTTGGAGGAAACGCCCAATTGGATGCCATGAAAAAAGTGTCGGGCACATTGAAAATTGACCAAGCACAGTACAGGGAACTGGAATCGTTCACACGCTTTGGCGGAGATATGGACGCCACCACTTTGCAGATTCTGGATAAAGGACAAAAAAATGCAGTACTGCTTATACAAAAACAGTACAACCCCATACCTGTAGGAAAACAGATTGCGTTGCTGTATTGCGGCACAAAAGGGTTGCTGGGCAGAGTTCCCGTTGATAAAGTACCTGTATTTGAAGAAAAATTCTTACAGGTGTTGGAAACGAAACACAGCTACGCCGTCTTGGATCTGTTGAACAAAGGAGAAATAAACGAGGAAATAGAAACCATCATACGAAACGTAGCAGAACAAATAGTGGGATAAACCATGAAATCTTTAAGGGAGATAAGAAGAAGGATCAGTTCTGTGCAAAAAACGCAGAAGATTACCGAGGCTATGCAAAAGGTAGCTTCTGCCAAATTGCATAGGGCGCAGTCGGCTTTGGGGTATGTACTCCCTTACGAAGAGCGTTTGAGGAACATCCTCTTAGACTTTGTACATGAAGGATGTGCTTCTTGTCGCGGAGGGGATTTTTTTATAGACCATCCTTGTATTTTGACCCGCAGTATAGATGCTCGTCCCGTGAAAAGAGTTTCCATTGTCTTTGTGGCTTCCCATACGGGATTGTGCGGAGCCTACAATTCCAATATGGAAAGAAAATTGCACGATGTGTTGGAAGATTACGCTGCGTTGCCGCAGGACCACATTACACTCTATCCCATAGGGCAGAAAATGCGCGAGGCTGTAAAAGATGTGCCTTACAACGTGTCCGACAGTTTTGTAAACTTGGCAGAGGGGCTTTCCATTGACGAGGCCGTGGAATTTACACAGAAATTGATGAGTCTCTATTTGAAAGAGGAAACGGACAAAGTGGAATTGATTTATTACCACTTTAGGAGTATGGCCTCTCAAGTTATCAGCAGAGATGTGTTCTTGCCCTTCCAGGCGTTACCGGAAGAAGCTCTTTTGCGCATGCCGGATACGGAATTAAAAGGCAAGCACGGGAGGCTTATTCCTCAGGAACACCAAGCACGTGTATACGACCCCATGGAAACAGAAGGATACCTTGCGGAACCGGACGGCCCCCGTTTTTTAGACGCCTTGTTGCCGCACGTACTCAATTACAGGATGTACCTTTCTCTGTTGGATGCCCAAGCATCTGAACACGCGGCACGGGCCTTGGCTATGAGAACGGCTTCCGAAAACGCAGAAGATATCCTCAAAGACTTAAGGTTGCAGTACAACAAGAGTCGTCAGCAAGCCATTACAAGAGAAATCCTTGATATTGTACAAGGAACTGTTAGGTAGGTGTATGTGGTGGAGGTTATGCGCCGCGCATCCTTTCTTTAGCTTTCACCAATTTTTCTTTCAAAATATCTACACACGTAGCAACGGCTTCTTCAAAAGTAGTATAGTTCCGTTCTACCAACAGGTCGTTTCCCGGAATGTGTACGCGAATGGCGGCCTTTTTGTTTTCATGACCGGGCACCAATGAAAGAGTGACTTCAACTCCAATGATGGCGTCAAAGAATCGTTCCAGTTTTCCGACTTTTTCATGAATAAAATCAAGCAGTTTTTTGTCGGCATCAAATTTTACGGATTCCACTCTAATGTCCATGATATACCTCCATATTTAAAATTATGATGAATAGCTTAGCTTCCCAGGAACCTTAGGCTCTGGGGTGGGCTTTTTGATATGCTTTTTTTAATGTTTCAAAAGAATTGTGTGTGTATACTTGTGTGGCTGCCAATGAGGAATGACCCAACAGTTCTTTGATGCTGTTCAAGTCTACACCTCTGTTGAGCAGATGAGTAGCCAAAGAATGGCGTAAGATGTGGGGACTTTTTTTCCCTTTCAATCCCTGTTCCGGCAACAACGTTTTATGTACCATTTTGCTGATGGTTGTCAAGGCCAATGGGCTGCCGTCTTTCTTGCAAAAGAGCAAGGCAGAGGCAACGTCTCTTTTTTCAATGTAAGATTGCAAATCTTGGACCAAACGCGGCGTTAACGGAACCATCCGTTCTTTGTTCCCTTTTCCTCGTACGCGCAGAATGGATCTGTCAAAATCCAAGTCTTCAATACGTATGGCTGCCAATTCTGCTCTACGGATACCTGTAGCGTACAACAGATGAACCATCGTATCTGCTTGTGTGGGATTTTCACCGGTATTGTCAATCAGTTGGTTGATTTTGTCTTCCGGATAAAATACGGGGATTTTCTGTTCTTTTTTAGGACGTACCAATAGGTTGAGTACGTTGTCTTCCAGTATCCCCTTATGTATCAGATATTGACTAAACGAACTGAGCGCGGAAAGTCTTTGGTAAATGGTAGCAGGGCTCAAACCTCTTTCAATAAGGTGCCCTGTATAGGCTCGAATATCTGCCAATTCCACTTGCTTCATGGAATCTTTTTCCGGAGAAAAGCCCATAAAGGTATAAAAGTCGGAAATAGCCTGACTGTAAATGGCTTGCGTTCTTTCAGAATACCGTTTTTGTACACGCAGATACGTTATAAAAGCGTCCCTTTCCATCACTAACAAATATACAAAAAAACGAGGATTAATCCTCGTTATCTTGTAAGCGTTGTTTGTATGCCGCTTTTATTTTTTGTTCTCTTTTTACGACGGAGGGTTTGTTGAACGCTTGTCGTCTACGAAGCTCGCGTACAACACCTGTCTTTTCAAACTTGCGTTTGAATCTCTTCAAGGCTCTTTCTATGTTTTCACCTTCTTTAACAGGAACAATAATCATGTATTACAGACACCTCCTTTTGTTATGGGCTGCAAAAGTAGTTAAAAAAATGGGAAATCAAAGCTTATCCCGTATATTTGCGTGATAAATTCTAATATTTCCAACTGATTATGAAAATAGAAGGCATTCCCTCCAGCATTCCGCCGGTCTTGCCTTATGATGAGAGTGTTGTTCATGCACCTATCAGAAAAGACATACTAACGAAAGAAGAGAAAAAACTGGCATTGGCCAACGCGTTACGGTACTTTCCCAAGCACCAGCACGCACAGTTGGCACCGGAGTTTGCAGAAGAATTAAAAAAAACGGGTCGTATCTACATGTACCGCTACAGGCCTGCAACACCGCTCACGGCCGGAAGTATAGATGATTATCCGGCCAAAAGCCGCCAGGCGGCTGCCATTATGCTTATGATCAACAACAACTTGGACAAAGCAGTGGCGCAACATCCTCACGAATTGATTACGTACGGAGGCAACGGAGCCGTATTTCAAAATTGGGCGCAATATAGATTGTGTATGCAATATTTGTCGGAAATGACAGATGAGCAGACGTTGGTTTTGTATTCCGGGCATCCTTTGGGATTGTTCCCTTCGTCCAAAGAGGCTCCCAGGGTGGTAGTCACAAACGGCATGGTTATTCCCAACTATTCTTCCAGAGACGATTGGGAAAGATTGAATGCATTGGGCGTTTCCCAGTACGGTCAAATGACGGCCGGTTCTTTTATGTACATAGGACCGCAAGGCATTGTTCACGGCACGACCATTACCATCATGAACGCCGCCAGGAAATTCAAAAAAGCCACCCAAGGATCTTTGCTCTTTGTGTCAAGCGGTTTGGGAGGCATGTCGGGAGCTCAGCCCAAAGCAGCACGGATTGCCGGTGTGGTGGGTGTGGTGGCAGAAATAGACCGGGCGGCTACGGCCAAGAGGTACGAGCAAGGTTGGGTGGACGAGGTATATGAAGACCTGGATGCTTTGGCGGCGAGAATACGCACGGCCAAGGAAGGCGGAGAAGCTGTATCGTTGGCTTACAACGGCAACGTGGTAGATTTGTGGGAGTATTTGGCTGCATCTGATATACAGGTAGAATTGGGTTCCGATCAAACGAGCTTGCACAATCCGTTCTCAGGTGGATATTATCCTGTAGGGCATACGCTTGAGCACTCCAAAGACATGATTGCGAACGATCCGGAACGTTTTGCAGAAGAGGTTAAAAAGAGTCTACGCAGGCACGTAGAGGCCATCAATATTTTGTCAGACAGAGGTATGTATTTCTTTGATTACGGAAATGCCTTTTTGCTGGAATCGTCGCGTGCCGGTGCCGCCGTGTTGAATGAAAAAGGAACTTTCCGTTATCCTTCCTACGTACAAGACATTATGGGACCGCTGTTCTTTGATTACGGGTTTGGACCCTTCCGCTGGATATGTACGTCTTCTCTCCCGGAAGATTTGGAAGAAACGGATAGAATAGCTGCTGAAATATTGGAAGATATGCTCCAAAACGCTCCCGATAGCATTTGCAGCCAGTTGGAAGACAACTTGCATTGGATCCGGCAGGCGGGAGCCAACAAATTGGTGGTAGGTTCTCAGGCCCGAATATTGTATGCAGATGCCAAAGGCAGGGTACAAATAGCATTGGCCATGAACAAAGCCATCAGGGAAGGACGTATAAAAGCACCCATTGTGTTGGGAAGAGACCATCACGATGTGTCGGGAACGGATTCTCCGTTCCGGGAAACGTCCAACATATATGACGGGTCTGCTTTGACAGCAGATATGGCCGTTCACAATGTGATAGGAGATGCTTTCCGTGGTGCCACATGGGTTTCCATACACAACGGCGGAGGTGTGGGATGGGGAGAAGTGATAAACGGCGGGTTTGGTATGGTAATCGATGGCAGTGAAACTTCTGATAGAAACATCAAAAGTATGCTCTTTTGGGACGTGAACAACGGTATTGCGCGGCGGGCATGGGCCAGAAACGAAGGCGCCATAGAAGCGTTGGAGCGGGCCATGGAAGAAGAACCTTTGCTTAAAGTTACGGTGCCGTCTGTAGTAGACGCATCTGTATTGAATGGATTAGATGATATTTATTTCTGATGTTATATGACTGAAAAATTATTCAATGATTTTCCACCGGTAACCACGCAACAGTGGGAAGACCAGATTGAGAAAGATTTGAAGGGAGCCGATTATGAAAAGAGATTGGTATGGAAAACTCCGGATGGGTTGAAAGTACGTCCCTATTACAGGGAGGAAGATGTAAAAGAATTGTCCCACAGGGTGAGGACAAAAGAAAACAACAATTGGTTGACACGGCAAACGTTCGTTGTAGCAGACAATCCGGTTGAAACAAACAGGCTTGTGCTGGATGCTTTGAACAGAGGCGTTGAATCTGTAGGTTTTCGTCTGCAGGAAGACAGAGTTCTTTCCGTAGAAGAGATGGCGGTATTGTTTGACGGAGTCTGTGCGCCTGCCGTAGAGGTGTCTTTTGAAGGCATGACATGTGCTCAACCCGGTACGTTTTATTCGTTCCTGGCATACTTGGATAGCCTTGGAACAGAAAAACAAGAGGTGCGGGCGCGGTTTTCTTTCGATCCCATTGGCGATGCTTTTTTCAAAGAAACGCAGTGTGTGGAAGAACATCTGGTAACGCTTGCAGAACTGGTTCAAGCCGCAGATACGTACCAAGGAATTCGCATAGTGGCCGTTCCCGGTTACAAATGGCAAAATATGGGAAGCGGAGTAGTACAGGAATTGGCGTGTTCTATAGCATTGGCACAAGAATACAAAGATGTGTTGATGGCAAACGGGATATCCCGGGAAGATGCGGTTGGAACTCTCCATTTTCATATGGGAATAGGGCTGCATTATTTTCTAGAGATGGCCAAATTCAGGGCAGCCAGAGCATTGTGGGAAGAACGCACAGCACAAGACATGAGTATACATGCCGTTACAAGCTTCTGGGATCAGACGGGGTACGACATGTACGTAAACTTGCTGAGAGGTACTACAGGAGCCATGTCGGCTGCCATTGCCGGAGTGGATTCTATGGAAGTGCTGCCTTTTGATAGCGTGCTGACCAACAACGGTACAGACCAGAGCAGCCGCTTGGCCAGAAACATACAAATAGTATTGAAGGAAGAGGCCGGGTTCAACAAAGTGGTGGATCCCGCGGCCGGTTCTTATTACGTAGAAAACTTGACGGCTTCTATTTTGGCCGAGGCCGGAAAGATGTCGGAAGAAATCCTGGCTAAAGGAGGTTTCCGAGAGGCTGAAGCGTCTGAGTGGGTACGTGAACAAATCAAAGCCACCAGAGAGCGTCGTTTGCAAGGCTTGGCCTCGGGACGACAAGTGGTGGTAGGAATCAACAAATACCCCGATCCGCTGGGCAAAGCACCGGAAGGTTTGAATGCGTTGCCGGAAGAAAAATGGCAAAGAGCCTCGGCAGATTTTGAAAAGATGCGTTTGAAAACGGAACAGGCAGAGAAGGTGCCCGTAGTGTTTTTGCTTACGTTCGGGAATTTGACCATGTGTAGAGCTCGTGCGCAATTTGCTTCCAACTTTTTTGGAGTGGCCGGTTTCAAAGTGGTGGACAACAATCGCTTTGCTTCTGTAGAAGAAGGCATTGCCGCGGCCCAAGCGAGCGGAGCAGATATAGTGGTGGCCTGTTCTTCTGATGAAGAGTACGCACAAGCAGTACCTGAAATCCACAAGGCATTGAGCAAACAGGCTGTTGTAACGGTAGCCGGTGAACCGGCTTGCAAAGAAGACCTGATGGCAGCAGGCATCACTCACTTTATTGGTGTACGCAGCAATCTGCTGGAAACACTCCTTCACTATCAAAAAGAACTGGGATTATGAAAACACATTATACAGCAGCAGACCTAGAGCATATGGAACACCTGAATTATGCGGCAGGTATTCCCCCTTACTTAAGAGGACCGTACAGCACCATGTACGTGATGAGGCCATGGACCATCCGGCAATATGCCGGTTTTTCCACAGCAGAAGAATCGAACGCCTTTTACCGCAGAAATTTGGCGTCTGGGCAGAGGGGTTTGTCGGTAGCTTTTGACTTGGCTACCCACCGCGGATACGACGCAGACCACCCGCGAGTAGTAGGCGACGTAGGAAAGGCAGGAGTGAGTATTTGTTCTGTGGAAGACATGAAGGTGTTGTTTGATCAAATTCCTTTGGATTCCATGTCTGTGTCTATGACTATGAACGGAGCCGTCTTGCCCATCATGGCCTTTTACATTGTGGCCGGACTGGAGCAGGGAGCAAAATTGGAAGAATTGACGGGAACGATTCAGAACGATATCCTGAAAGAATTTATGGTACGTAATACGTACATCTATCCTCCCGAATTTTCCATGCGCATTATCGGAGATATTTTTGCGTATACGGCGCGCAACATGCCGCGTTTCAATTCCATATCTGTTTCCGGGTATCATATGCAAGAAGCCGGAGCTACCAGCGAAATTGAAATGGCTTATACGTTGGCTGACGGACTGGAGTATTTGCGTACGGGAGTGAAAGCAGGTATGAACATTGACGATTTCGCCCCCAGGATTTCTTTCTTCTGGGCCATAGGTATGGACCACTTCAGAGAAATTGCCAAAATGAGGGCGGCTCGGATGATTTGGGCAAAAATCGTTCAAAGCTTCAACCCCAAGAATCCAAAATCGCTGTCTTTGAGAACGCACTGTCAGACATCGGGCTGGACGCTTACGGAACAAGATCCGTTTAACAACGTGGCGCGTACGTGTACGGAAGCCATGGCTGCGGCTTTGGGTCATACGCAGAGCTTGCATACGAACGCATTGGACGAGGCCATAGCCCTCCCGACAGATTTTTCTGCACGCATTGCCCGCAATACGCAACTCTACTTGCAGGATGAAACGGAAATATGCCGCTCCATAGATCCATGGGCCGGTTCCTATTACGTAGAAAGCCTTACGCACCATATGGCTCACAAAGCGTGGGAATTGATTCAAGAAATTGAAGATTTGGGCGGTATGGCAAAAGCCATAGAAACAGGCATTCCCAAATTGAGAATTGAAGAAGCGGCTGCTCGTACGCAGGCCAAGATAGATGCCGGAGAACAAGTAGTTGTTGGGGTAAACAAATACAGATTGGATAAGGAAGACCCCATTGAAATTTTAGACGTGGACAATACGAAGGTACGTTTGTCCCAGATTGAAAGATTGAACCATCTGAAAGCAAACAGGGATTCCCAAAAGGTGGAAGAAGCGCTTGATGCGTTGACAAAAGCGGCCGAAGAGCAATCGGGCAATTTGCTGGAACTGGCTGTTGAAGCTGCTCGTCACAGGGCCACCCTTGGAGAAATTTCAGATGCTTGCGAAAAAGTAGCAGGACGTTATAAAGCAGTAATACGTATGAATAGAGGTGTTTATTTGGCTGAGTCCAAAGACGATCCGCATTTTGCAAAAGCCACGGAACTCACGCGGGCATTTGCAGAAAGAGAAGGGCGTCAGCCCAGGATTATGGTGGCCAAATTGGGCCAAGACGGTCACGACAGAGGGGCCAAGGTAGTGGCAACGGGGTATGCAGACATTGGATTTGATGTAGACATGGGCCCGTTGTTCCAGACTCCGGAAGAAGCCGCTCGTCAGGCTGTAGAAAACGACGTACACATCATAGGTGTCTCTTCCTTGGCTGCCGGTCATAAGACATTGGTTCCCCAAGTAGTCCATGCCCTGAAAGAAATGGGTCGCGAAGACATCTTGGTGGTGGTAGGCGGTGTGATTCCTGCCCAAGACTATCAGGAATTGTACGATGCCGGGGCCGTTGCCGTATTTGGTCCGGGCACGTCTGTATCTCACTGTGCCGTGCAGTTGCTGGAACTGCTAGAGCAACAGTCAGAAGAATAAGTCTATAAGTTCCTCCGGGGAGATGTGGCGAAAATAGTCGTCCCATACGAAAGGAGTCAGGCGTTTTGCCATGTCTTCCCGGTTCAAGGGACATCCTTTTAGCGCTTTTTCAATGTCTTCTGTAGGAGCGTAAAAGAAATAGTCTCCGTATATGTTGACGTTCTGTAAGATGCCGTCTGACGTTTTGAAACACACTTCCACATTGCCGCCTTCAAAACGTTTTTTTCTGATGTGTTCCCATTTGCAGCCTCTGCCGTAGTTCCAGGCGTACGTACGGTATTTTTCATTACTTAAGCGTTCGATGGCGGATAGTTCTTCCGGTAGAAAGGGTTTGTCTTCAAAAGAATTTTGCATTTGCTCCGAGATGTGTTTTTTGAGCAATTCCATAAAACGTATGGGAGTAATATCTGAGGGTAGAAATTCCGACAAATTGCACACGCGTGAAGGATGGCTTGCCACGCCGCGTTTGTTATCTCTTTCTTTTATACGCAGCGCTTGCGAGAGGTCTTCCATAGAAGCACTGAAGAGCAATGTGCCGTGCATTAAGATTCTGTTTTTATGACGAGCAATGGCGTTGCCGGAAAATTTGCGACCGTTTATAACCAAGTCATTCCGCCCTTCTAGTGTGGCGTGTATACCCAAACGGCTGAGCATATCCAGAATGGGCTTAGTAAAGCGGGCAAAAGCTTCTGAAGTATCCATACCGGATGTGTAGGAGTCTACAAACGTGTAGTTGATGTTTCCCAAGTCGTGAAAAACGGCTCCTCCTCCGCTCAATCTGCGTACAACGGGTATATTGCGTTCTACAACATAGTCTTTGTTGATTTCAGATAAGGTGTTTTGGTTCCTGCCTACAATGATGGCCGGAGCGTTCCTCCACAACCTGAATACGGAGTCTTTCTGTCCGGTCAACAAGTATTCTTCTGCTGCAAGATTGGTAAAAGGGTCTGTCGTATGATCGATTATGCAGCGCACGGTACATCTGTTTTGCGGAGTACTTTTTTGTACAGCCAAAATACAAACCATCCGGCCAACAGGCCCAGCAGGGTTCCGAAAAGGATGTCCAACGGAAAGTGTTTTCCCACGTATATGCGGCTGTAGGATACTGCAGCCGCCCATAAATAGATGGCGACGGTATACCTTTTTTTGCGGTATATCAAACTGCTGATGCAGGCCAGACCAAATACATTGGCCGCATGAGAAGACACGAATGAGTACAGACCTCCTTTTGATTCCAACAACCTGAACATGCCTTCCCATTCCGGCCTATGGGACGGACGCAAACGTTGTACGGTTTCTTTGATTACGGCAGCCGATACCAAATCTGTAATGACAAAGACAAGCAGCACGGCTGCCAAGGCCATCCATGCTTTTTTTCTAGAAAATCTGTAGAAAAGACCTGCCGTGAGGATTGCATACAGGGGAATCCATACGTAAATATTGGAGAGCCACTTCATGACGAAATCCAAAACGGGGTTGTGTGCTCCGTTAAGGAAGAAAAAAAGTTTATGGTCCAGTTCTACAAGGGATTGGATAATACTTTCCATATGCTTTCTTTCAGTTGCGAAATGTTTTTACTTGTTACGGAAGATACAAACAGCGACGGCAGGGACGGGGGGATTTGTTTTGATTTTTCTTTTTCCTCCTGTTCGTCTAAAAGGTCTGCTTTTGTTACTACCAGCATATGCTGCTTGTCCACCAATTCCGGATTGTGTTGTTGCAGTTCGTTGAGCAAAGTACGGTATTCTTCCATGATGTTGGGACTGTCGGCTGGCACCAGGAATAGGAGCATGGAATTGCGTTCTATATGTCTTAGAAACCGAAGTCCCAATCCTTTCCCTTTGTGAGCTCCTTCTATGATGCCCGGTATGTCTGCCATGATGAACGATCGGTGGTCGGACAAGGCTACTACACCCAAGTTGGGAACGAGCGTGGTAAAAGGATAGTCTGCTATCTTGGGACGAGCTGCCGATACAACAGACAGGAGCGTGGATTTTCCGGCGTTGGGTAAGCCAACCAATCCCACATCGGCCAACAATTTGAGTTCTAAGACAAACCAACCTTCTTCTCCCGGCAAGCCCGGTTGGGCATAACGGGGAGTTTGCCGCGTGGGAGTAGCAAAGTGTCGGTTTCCCAAGCCTCCTTTCCCACCTGTACATAAGATGTATTCGCTCTGGTCTTCCGTAAGTTCTACGAGCGGAATGTCCTCGTACTCCCGTTTTATCACCGTGCCGGTAGGCACTTCAATAACCACATCTTTTCCGTCGGCTCCCGTGGCGCAATGTCCTCGACCCGGTTGGCCGTGACCGGCCCGGATGTGTTTTTTGTATTTCAGATGGATCAACGTCCAGAGTTGGGGGTTTACTTTCAAGATGACGTGTCCGCCTCGGCCTCCGTCGCCTCCGTCGGGACCTCCTTTGGGAACAAACTTAGCCCGCAACAGATGGGAGGAACCGGCGCCTCCGTCTCCGGATTTACAAAAGATTTTTACATAGTCTACAAAATTCGTTTCAGACATGCTTCAACCTGATTGAAGGTGTGTTCCGGAGTTTTTGAACTGTCTACCGCTATGAACTTTCCTTGTTTTTTATAATGCTCCACTATGGGTTTTGTGACGGTGTGGTACGTATTCAGCCGGTGTTGTACTTTGTACTCATGGGTATCGTCGGATCTGTTTTCAATAGTACCTCTTCTTAAAATGCGCTCTATGCAGATTTTGTCCGGAAGATCTAATAGAATCATGAGATTCACAGGACTCTCTTTTGCTTTCAGAAGTTTGTCAAGGGCTTTGGCTTGTACGATCGTACGTGGAAAACCGTCAAAAAGAAATCCTGTCATTTGGGGATGGTCTTCCAGTTCGTGGGTAATCATACCAATGACTATGTCGTCACAAACAAGATCTCCTCTTTCCAATATACAGGCAACTTCTTGCCCCAGGGGAGTGTTGTTTTCTACTTCTTGTCGCAACATATCGCCTGTGGAGAAGTGGGTCAAATTGTATTTTTCTACCACAATTTTTGCCAAGGTACCTTTGCCCGATCCGGGAGGCCCGGCTATAATAATATTTATCATGGTTTAATCTATTACATAAATGTCTTTCAGATGCCTTCCCAAGTGGTCGTAATCCAAGCCGTATCCTACCACAAAGTCGTTAGGGATATCAAAACACACGTATTCTATGGGGTCTTTTTGTTTGTATGCTTGCGGTTTAAACAACAGGGTACATACCAAAATCTGTTTTGGATTTCTTTTCATCAAATCCTGCTTCAATTTGACTATGGTACTTCCGCTGTCTACCACATCTTCTACAATGACTACTGTTTTGTTTGTTATATCATGGCACAACCCCAACACTTCCACAATCTTTCCCGTATTTTCCGTACCGCTGTAAGAGGCCAATTTGACAAAAGTAACAGAAGCATTTAGCGTGACTTGTTTCATCAAGTCTGCTATAAACATAAAGGATCCGTTAAGGATTCCAATAAAGACAGGGCTTTCCTCGTCTTTCAGGTCCCTGTTGAGGGCTCCGGCTACGCGTACAATTTCTTTTTCAATATCTTTGTAAGGGATATACGTCCGGAAAGTTTTATCGTGAAGGGTTATACGTTCCATTAGACAAAATTAATGATTATATTTGATTTATAAATAGAACAAATGAAACCACTCGTAAGTATTATCATGGGCAGTCTGTCGGATATGCCGGTTATGGAAGAAGCTATCGATTTTTTGAAAAAAATGGAGGTGCCGATCGAGGTGCGCGCTCTGTCTGCACATAGAACACCGGACTTGGTGGCAACGTATGCGAAGGAGGCTGCAGAAAGAGGGGTTCAGGTCATTATTGCAGGAGCCGGCGGTGCAGCGCATTTGCCGGGAATAATAGCTGCCCATACGTGTCTTCCCGTTATTGGAGTTCCCATCAGATCTGCACAATCTTTGGCGGGATTGGATTCGGTCTTGTCTATATTGCAAATGCCTTCCGGCATTCCGGTGGCCACCATGGCCATAAACGGGGCACGCAATGCAGCCATTTATGCTGTGCAGATTTTGGCGTTGGCAGATAACGAATTGGCAGAAAAACTGAAAGACTTTAGGAAGTCTATGGCTAAAAAGGTTGAAGATGCCGATGCTTCCATAGAATAAATGTTTAACAAGCTCATCAGAGGGGAGCGTATGAAGGGTAGAACGTATGAGATTTGTTTTTGTTTTGCTGCTTTGCAGCATGACCTTTTGTGTAGTTCTTGCACAAAGTGAAGAAGTGCTTCTGGAAAATTTGGCTGAAAGCGAAGGATTTTCCTCTCACGATTTGGAAGAAATGTTGCAAACACGCGGCTCTCTAAATGGGGCAACAAAAGAAGATTTGGAATTGAGTGGTTTTCTGACGCCGTACCAAGTTGCCTCTCTCTTAGATTATGGAAAAAGGTATGGTCCGTTTTATACGTGGCAAGAGGTGTTGCTCATACCGGGGTTTTCGCAAGAAGACGTGCAGTTGCTGGCTCTGTTTTTTACGCTGGACAACGTAAAAACGGATGAAAAAATCAAGTGGTCCGATTTTGTGAAAAAAGGAAAGCATACGCTCCTGATGCAAACGGCCACTTTTTTTCCGCGTGGAACGGAGTACAGTCCTATAACAGAATCCGAGTATTTGAAAAAACCCAATTCCCGCTACTTGGGAGTACCCTGGTACAGGTACGGTCGCTACGATTTTCGTTTACAAAACAAATGGCAATGGGGGTGTGTTCTGGAAAGCGATCCGGGAGAAAAGGCTTTCGTGGATTTTGCTTCTTTTCACGTACAGGCAAAAGGAATGGGTGTATTGAAACATGCGATTGTGGGTGATTACCGGGCCCGTTTTGGACAAGGACTGTTGTTATGGAATGGGGCGCAATTTGGGAAAGCGTCTTCTATAGGAGCTTTGTGCAACAAAGAAATGGGCTTGACACCGTATACATCCCGGGACGAGAACGCGTTTTTTCGTGGATTGGCAGCCACGTTTGGCTACCGTATCTTTTCTGCGTCCCTGATGCTTTCTTACAAGAAGTTGGATGCCCGGATAACGGAAGAAGGGTTTACATCGTTTGATAAGACAGGGTACCACAGGACGCCTTTGGAATTGAGTAAGAAAAACACCTTGGGTGCTGTTGTGGCGGGTGTAAATGTTTCTGCTAAAGGGGATTATTGGAAAGTGGGCATTACGGCCGCCGGGTACGGATACGACCGCCCCGATGCAGGCACTATCACGTATTACAATGTGTATAAGAACAGGACATTGCCTTTTGGAGGATTGGCTGCAGATGCGATGTTGCGTTGGCGTTCGTATCGGCTTTTTGCAGAGGTGGCGTTAGATATGGGAAGGGCTCCCGCCGGACTGGCCGGAGTGATACATTACGGAAAAGACGGCAACCAATGGGGGCTGTTGATCCGCGGGTTTTCTCCCAAATACACGGCCGCTTATGGAACTCCAAGAGGAAGAAACAGCACTTCTACCAACGAATGGAGCGTTCAATGGGCAGTTACACAGTCGTTGCCGCGCCGATGGAAACTGGATGGGAGCTTGTGGGCGTATCGGTTTCCCGTAGCCAGATATTTGTGCCGTACTCCTTCCTACGGTTGGGATGGACGTATGATTGTTCATAAGAAAGAGCATCGTTTTCAAATACGTCAGCAAAGAGACATATCCGACAAAGGCGTTTTAGACAAGACGACAGCTTCTGTACGGACGGGATTTGCTCTTTCCAAACGTTTTGACCTTGTGTTGCGCGGCGACGGAACGTTTGGATACCGGCCAGGGCAGGATCCCGATGCGGGAGGTGCTGTTTACGCAGAACTGGATTACGAAAACGAGAGCGGAACATTCAGGGGATCGGTTCGCATCTCGGCTTTTTATACAAATTCGTGGGACAGCAGGCTGTATCTTTACGAACGCGATGTGCTTTACGGTTTTTCCATACCTGCCCTCTATGGGAAAGGCATAAGAAGCTACCTGAACATCAAATATACGCCTGTGCGGTTTTTGGAGCTGTGGTGTAAGATTTCCTGTACTTGTAAAGAAACGTGGACTTTGCAAACAAAGGTACAAGTCAGGTTTCGCTTTTGAGTTGCGGCACAAAAGCGGCACCGGCAATCAGCCGTAAGGAGTGGGGCAGAATGTTGAAGGAATAGGGCGGTGTGCCCATCAATTCTCCATCTGTTTCCAGGAATGTGGATCTTTTCCCTGCCGGAAGGACTTCTATATTTTTTCCTCGGCCGTGATGGGCTTCGTCAAATGCGTAAATACGTCCTTCTATGAAATCTTTGATACGAGCGGCCAAGGTCACTTTAGGCATAGGCTCTACCAAGGTTATGTCAAACAATCCGTCGTCCGGAATAGCTAAAGGAAGAGCTTTCATTCCGTTGCCAATGCATGTTCCTATACCCACACTGCATGTCAATACCGGTCCTTCGTAGAATTTGTGTCCGTCTATGAGTACACGCAAATTTGCAGAACGGTACAGTAGGAATTGATTCAGTAGGCTGGTGAGGTATTGTGGTTTTCTTCTGCCGTTGTTTAGAGAAATTTTCTTTTCGTAATGTTTGATGACGGCTGCATCCAATCCCATACCGGCTGCATTGACAAAGTACCGTGTTCTTTCAATCCCAAAATCTTGAAAAGAAACGACCCCTACATCTGTAAGTATGGGACGGTTGTGGATGATGCCCTCCAAAGCTTGTTCGTAATCTGTGGGAATATGGTAAGCACGTACAAAATCATTGCCTGTACCAATAGGAATAACGCCTATGGTTATGTCTTGGGTGGGAATGTCTTGTTGGTAAAAAACACCGTTCACCACTTCATGCAACGTACCGTCACCGCCTATGACCAGGATGTTGGTAAAACCTTCGCGTACGGCTTCCAATGCCAGTGTTACGGCGTGGTATTTGTGCTTTGTGAAAACGCACTCAAAACGGATTCCGTGGCTTATGAAAAATTTTGAAATATGAGGCCACATAACAGCAGTTCTTCCACCGCCTGCCACGGGATTGAGTATGATCATCCATCTTTTAGAAGACATGCTGCCTATTTTCAGTTGTGCGCTCAAAATTAAGAATATTTGTGGTATTTAATGTATATTTGCCAGACTTAAACGAAAATAAACAACTCATGGGTAAGGTAATTGCTATCGCAAATCAGAAGGGAGGAGTAGGAAAAACGACAACTGCCATCAACCTGGCGGCGTCTTTGGCCGTTATGGAAAAAAACGTTCTGCTAATAGATGCAGATCCGCAAGCAAACACTACGTCCGGGCTCTGTTTTGACCCCAATGCAAGTAGTGGCGACAACTTGTACGATTGTCTTATTGGCAAAACTCCTATTGAAAATACGGTCATTCAAACAGAGATTGAAGGATTGAAACTGATACCTTCCCATATAGATTTGGTGGGGGCGGAAATTGAATTGCTTTCCGTACCGGAGAGAGAAAAGGTTCTGAAGCAGAAACTGGACACCATCCGCCACCATTTTGATTATATTTTTATTGATTGTTCCCCTTCTTTGGGGTTGATAACAGTAAATGCCCTAACGGCTGCAGATTCCATAATCATTCCCGTACAATGCGAATTCTTTTCTTTAGAGGGATTGGGAAAATTGCTAAATACCATCAAAATAGTGCAAAGCAGGTTGAATCCGGCTTTGGCTATAGAAGGGTTTTTGTTGACCATGTATGATGTTCGTTTGCGTTCACACAACCAGATAGTAGAAGAAGTAAGGCATCATTTTGGAGAGATGGTTTTCAAAACAGTCATCCAAAGGAACGTGCGTTTGAGTGAATCTCCGTCTCACGGGAAACCCGTTATATTGTACGACGCCGCTTCTGTGGGAAGCAACAATTATTTGAATCTGGCCAGGGAATTTTTAAAGAAAAATCAACATGAGTAAGAAACCGGCTTTAGGTAAAGGGCTGGGAGCCCTTATATCTGAATCGCCTTCATTGGGAGACTGGAAGCCCAGAACTCCTGTAGTCCTTCCGCAAATGGAAGGTACATCCTTAGTAGATACAAGTCTGATTGATGTAAATCCGGAACAACCGCGTAAGGAGTTCAATGAAGAACTGTTGGCGGAATTGGCTGCTTCTATCAAAACGTTGGGGTTGATCCAACCCGTGACGCTCCGCAAAATGCCCGACGGAAGATACCAGTTGGTCAGCGGAGAAAGAAGGCTTAGGGCAGCAGGTATGGCCGGGTTGACGCAAATACCTGCTTATGTACGACAAGTAGAAGACGGAGCCTTATTGGAAATGGCTCTTGTGGAAAACATCCAGCGTGAGAACTTAGACGCCATGGAAATTGCTTTTGGCTTTCAACGACTGATAGAAGAATGTGCGTTGACTCAAGAGCAATTGGCAGACAGAGTGGGAAAGAAACGGGCCACGGTAGCCAATTATCTAAGACTCATACAGCTACCGGCTCAGATACAAGTTCTTATAAGAGCGGGAGCCTTGTCCATGGGACATGCCAGAGCTTTGTTGGCTATAGAAGATGAAGCGGGACGCTTGGAGCTTGCAGGAAAAATTGTTGAAAAGGAATTGTCGGTCAGACAGGTTGAAGAAATGGTACGAATTGCCGGCAAGCCAAAAAAACAAGTAGAAGCCAAGGAAATCGAGGAATTGCCTGATGTCTACTACCGGGTGTTGGAAAAAATAGGAAGGTACTTCAACCACAACATCAGTGTGAAAAGAAACACCAAAGGAGAAGGTGTGTTCACCATCCATTGTTCCAGCGATCGGGAAATGGAAGCGTTCTTGGAAGCGTTGGAGAAAAAAAACATATAGCCGGTTCAAAATTTGTGAAGCGTATTCTCATACCCCTTTTGTTTCTACTGTTTACTGCCCCTGCATTGTACGGGCAGTTTGACGTTGATATGGGTGAGGGAAGAGACCGTTCTCGTGAAGACACTACGGTACAAGCAAAGGACGCTTTCAAATTGCGTACGTATTTTACGGCTTTGGCAGGAAAAGACACGCTCAAATTGGCTAGGGTTTTCTCAGGTGCCGTAGTTTTGCCGGGGTATGCACAAGCGTACAATCGCGACTATTGGAAAATTCCTGTAGTGTACGCCGGTATAGGAACGGGAATAGCTATGGGGTATCAATTTGATCGCAAATTTAAAGAAACGGAAGACCGGGCGTATGCGTTGTACAGCACGTTGTCTTACGTGGGAGCCGGACTGTTTTATTGGGGAAGTCTTCTAGACGGGGTGGTACAATTCAAATTTGAAGGGCCGGTGTTTCCGGCACGTGCTACTTTGTATTCCGCTCTTTTGCCGGGACTGGGACAAGTCTACAACAGGGACTATTGGAAATTGCCCATCATTTACGGCGGTTTTATGGCCAGCGGATATTTCTGGCAATACAATGCTTTGCAGTATAAGCGCTACAAAACCATGTACAACCACGCTATGGCCCAGCCGTCTGAATACGATGGTTGGATGTCTGTAGAAGATATCAAATGGTACCGCGACACGTTCCGCCGCTTTAGGGACTACTCCATCATAGCAACAGTCCTGGTTTACGCATTGAATATCATAGATGCCAATGTGTTTGCTCATTTTCAAGATTTTGACATAAGTGATGACCTTTCCCTGCAGATACAGCCGGGGTTGATGCATCACATTGCCTATTCCGGCATGGACTTGCCGGGAGCGGGCGTATATATACGACTTACTTTTTAACAACCGTTCCGCATTTATGAAACACAGATGTATTCGTTTTCTTTTCTTGTTCTTGCTTTTGTCACCCGTAGTTTTACAGGGGCAGATTCTAAGAAAACCCACAAAAAAACAATTGACAAAAAAAGTAGACTCCTTGCTGCAATTGACTGATTCTCTTCATAGAGTGTTGAGTTTTGCAAAATTGCCCGCCACAGATTCTCTCTTTTTGGAAGAAGAAATAAACGAAGGAGGGTTTGACTTGGATCAAGTGGATGAAATACCGGACCTGAGAGACGATTCCTTGAGTACAGAGCAAAGGTTGAGCTTGTATTACTACCAAAACCAGTTGAACCAGATGGCTTCCATCATGACTTTGGAAACGTTGGATACGGTTGTTTTGGCTTCTAGTATACCGGATTCTGTGTACATAGAAAGGCTCAAGAGGATGAACTCTTTCATCAAGCTTCCCTACAACAACATAGTCAAGAACCACATCATCCACTATACGAGTAAAATGCCCGATCGCATTCCTACCATATTGGGCTTGGCGCAGTATTACATGCCCTTTTTTGAAGAAATCTTCAACGCATACGATATGCCCGTGGAGTTAAAAGCCATGGCAGTCATAGAATCTGCGTTGAACCCCAGAGCTGTCTCAAGAGCTCGAGCCACAGGTATGTGGCAGTTTATGTACCGGACGGCATTGAACTACAACCTGACTATCAATTCGTACGTAGACGAGCGATTGGATCCGTGGGTTTCAGGAGATGCGGCTGCACGGTATTTGATGGATTCGTATAGGATCTTTGGAGATTGGGTATTGGCTATAGCTTCTTACAATTGCGGAGCCGGCAATGTCAACAAAGCCATTCGCAGAGCCGGAGGCTCAAAAGAGTTTTGGGACATTTATCCTTTCCTGCCCAGAGAGACACGCGGATACGTACCTGCTTTTGTAGCTGCGTTATATACTATGCGCTACTATGCGGAACACCAGATAAGGCCTTTGCCCGTTGAAATGCCGGCACATGTAGACACGTTTGAAATCAACAAAATGTTGCATTTTGAGCAAGTCACTTCTTTGATTGATATTTCTATTGACCAGTTGAGAGATTTGAATCCGCAGTACACGAAAGACGTGATCCCCGGTGTGGAACGTCCGTATTTATTGCGCATTCCTTTTGAATACAGCGGTGATTTTGCTGCTATGCAAGATACCATATATGCGTACAAAGACAGCGTCTACTTTAGCCCGCTCATATTGAACACGCGTGCAACGGCTTCCGATACGCAAATCACGCACCGAGTACGCTCGGGAGAAACGCTCAGCCACATAGCCTATAGATACGGTGCCAGAATTGCCGATATCAAATATTGGAACGGCCTTCGTTCAGATAGAATCGTCCCCAACCAACGACTGATTATCTATACAAACCGTGCGGCAGCTCCGGCAGCTCGTTCGGCTTCGTCCGGTTCGTCCGCAACCGCCTCGGCCGCTCAGCCTAAAGGCAACTTGATTACGCACAAAGTACAAAAAGGTGAAACGCTTGGCGGAATAGCAGAAAAATACAAAGTCAGCGCAGCCAACATCCGTTCCTGGAACAACATGAGAGGCAGCACCATCTATGCCGGCGGCACGTTGAAAATATATACCTCCGCCACCATTTCCACATCCCACGACGGCAATTTTGAATACTACACAGTAAAATCCGGAGACAGCTTGTGGGATATTGCCAACAAATTGGGCCTGACCGTTCAAGGCATCCGCTCTTTAAACGGTATGGGCAACAACACCAGAATCTACCCCGGCCAGAAATTAAAAATCCGTAAGCTGTAGGCCTTCTTGGTTTTTGCAGTATTTCTGTGATTTAAGGGAGGGTAGTAAGTAGCAATATTTTGAGTAAGCGCGTAGTGCTCTGACTGTGCGCGGGTTAGAGGCGTTTACCATTTATGATCACTTACTACCCTCCTTCGTTTTGCGGTATTTTGACGATTTCAGGGGAGGGTAGTAAGTAGCAACATTTTGAACAGATGCGTAGTTTTTTGATTATGTGCAGGTTACAAGCTTTTGCCATTTATGACCACTTACTACCCTCCTTCGTTTTGCCGTATTTTGACGATTTCAGGGGAGGGTAGTAAGTAGAAGCATTTTGAATAAGCTCGTAACAGGTTGTTTATGTGCATGTTAAACGCGTTTCCCGATTTTCGCTACTTACTACCCTCCATAGCCATCCTCTGACAGTCGGCTTGAAAGCCGCCCTCTGACAGTTGGCCTGAAGTTTTGATGATGCTATGGCAATTGAGTGCGATGCACTTATATGGCGGGTCCATCACCTGCTACGCGGGGTCTACATCTACTCTGTATTTGGCGGGGGCCAGGGGAGTATTTTTGATGATGGTGGCAAGGGTGTTTTTGATGTCCTGAGCTTTAGAAGTTTTGGGTAAGGTGCATTGCAGGCGGTACGTGAAATGGAGGGTGCGCCATACGGTGGGTACGAACGGACCTTCTATACGTATGCCTGTGTCGGCTTTTATAAGGTGCGAATGCAACAGGTTGACTTTTTCTTTAGCTACTGTTTTATTATGATGCCTTACAGTAATATGGATCAGACGTGTATAAGGCGGGTAATGGAACGTTTGCCTTTCTTGCAACAGAGAGGAAAAAGTACTTTGCATATTCCCTGTTTGCAGGTATTCAAAAAAAGGATGTTGTACGTTAGCCGTTTGGACACAAATAGTAGCGGGCGTGGGTTGCCCAGCGGCCCAGTAGAGGATATCTGCCATCAGGTGGAGAGCTTGTTCTGTGGCGCGAAAATTCTTGGCGGACAGAAAGACATCCATGCCCAAAAAACAGATGAACCCGGTATTTGGTTTCAAGTGGTGGTGTGTTTGGAAGGGTCGGCACCATGTGGTGTTTTCTTCTTCCGAAAATTCTTCCCATAAAGAGGGATTACCTTGGATGAGCAATACTTCCCTGCCTTCTGCTTTGCATTGGTCTATTCTTTCTTGGGTACGGAAATCGATTGGTTCTGTTATAGAAACAGCCGGGTAAGATAGTGACGTATTGATGACGATCACTTCTTGGAAAGAAAGATTGAGTCCCGGGATGTCGGTATACATCTTGTATTTGCCGAAGTTGAGGTTGTGCAATGTTTCCAGCGATGGTGAGGCAGATCCCAAAATCACACGCGATTCAAAGAGGTGTCCCAGCATCAGGGCTGCGTCTCTTCCGTGAAGTAATGGAAGGGCGTCTGTTCTTTTGTGGTCGGGATGTTCTTCTCGTTCAACAATTATGAGTTCCGGGTGGGTAAACGGCAGCAAAAGCGCCAGGTGCATGCCTACTATTGCGCAGGGGTATCCTGCATACAGTTCCCTTCGGGCTCGGCCCAGTTCTTTGGCCGCTCTTTTGGAGTGGAAACAAAACAACCGATCTTCCAGTTCCGGCAACAGGGCGTTGTAAACGGCTTCGCAGGAAACCATATCGGGGCATAAAATCAAACACTGTTTTCCTGCACGAATGGCTGCCAGAATCTCCTTTTTGTAGATTTCTGTGCGATTGCCGAGTTGGAGGTAAAACGGAAGTTCAGCACCGGGAAGAGGAGATTCTGCTTCTTGCGTGGTTTCTTGCGGGGCTGCTTCCAGTGAAGGTTCTTCCGGAGCGGGGGCGCGGCGTTTGAATTTCCAGGAGGAGGAGGCCATTTTGGCGACCAGGCCTGTGGGGCATAGGTAATAGGAGGCTATCCAATGCCAGAAACGGAGTGTTTTTTCCGGAACAACAGGTAGCTTTTCTTCTACGCTCAGGATGTCCTTTATGTCAGGGCTGTGTGGAGTGTCAGGGGTGGGTGCACTGTCATGGCTGTGCGGAGTGTCACGGGTGTGCGGAGCGTCAAGGGTGTGTGGAGCGTCAAAAATATGCGTGATGATTCCTGTTTGGATGCGATTGCCTACCGGGGCTGTTACTTGTTTTCCCGGGATGGCTGCCGGGGCAAGTTCCGGGGGGATGCGGTAAGTATATTCACTATCCAAAGCCAGGGGGAAAAGTATGTGGGCATACGTTTCTTTCATCGACTACATATTACGAACGGTTTCTGCAACTTGTTCCATAAGCCAAAAAGGAGTGGAAGTGGCTCCGCAAATACCTACCGTGTCTTCCGGTTCAAACCAGTCAGGAGATATATCATCCGGTTTTTCTATGGCGTAACTGCGTGGATTGGCTTGTTTGCATGTTTGAAACAACACTTTGCCGTTGGAACTTTCTTTCCCGGCTACAAAAAGAATCAGAGACCGGCTTTTGGCAAAACGCGTCAATGCTTCATGGCGGCTGTCTACTTGGGCGCAAATGGTGTGAAAAACAGTTAGTAAATCTGGAGCGAGGCCGTGGGTGGCCATGGATTCTTTTAATTTTTCAGCTGTGGCTTTGTATTCTTCCGGGTCTTTTGTCGTTTGTGAAAACAGAGATATAGGGCCGCCTGAAAAAATGAGGGTATCTACTTCTTGTTCTGTTTCAATAACGATGGCATCTTGTCCCACTTGTCCGACCAACCCCACTACTTCTGCATGTCCCTTTTTGCCAAAAATGATGATTTGTCCGTTCTTTTGCTTGATACGGGCGTACTCTTGTTTGATTTTCTTTTGCAATTTGAGTACTACGGGACATGTACATTCTAGCAATTGCAGGTTGTGTTTTTCTAGTTTCGCATACGTAGAAGGCGGTTCCCCGTGTGCTCGTACGAGTACGGTAGAGCCGGCGGGCAAATGTTCCAGGTCTTTGTAGGTGACTACTTCCAATCCTTTTTTTCCCAATCTGCGTAATTCTTCATTGTTGTGGACAATAGCCCCCAAAGAATATACTTTTTTGTTGCCTGTAAGCGCTTCTTCTGCACACCGTATGGCACGGATGACTCCGGAACAAAACCCGGAATTTGTATCTATTTCAACGTGATATCCCATTTTTCTTTCACTATTTTCTTAAACCAATCCATTTGTTCTTCCACCGTCATGGAACCGTTATCCAGCAGCAGGGCATCCGGTGCTTGTTTCAGAGGGTTTACAGCTCTTGTGGAATCTATGTGATCCCGTTGGCGGATGTTTTCCAACACTTCATCAAAAGTGGCATTTTTCCCTTTTTCATGCCACTCGGCAAGTCTTCTTTGAGCACGAATTTCTGCCGGAGCCGTCATGAAGATTTTTAGCTCTGCTTGTGGAAATACCGCCGTGCCTATGTCTCGGCCATCCATAACCACTCCTTTTGCTTCTCCCCATTGGCGCAGGTGTTTGTCAACATGCTCCCTTACTTGGGGAATGACGGAAACGGGACTTACCTTGGCCGTTACTCTGGGGCTTCTGATTTCTTGTTCCACATCTACGCCGTTCAAGAAGGTATGGTTTTCACCTGTTTGGGGGTCTTTGTGAAAAGCAAGCTTGATGTGGGATAATTTTTTTGTAAGCTGTTCCGTTACAGGCTCTCCGTTTTCATGGAAGAGTCCTTGTTCCAGCGCATACAAGGTTACAGCCCTGTACAGAGCACCCGAATCAAGGTAGGTGTAGTCCAACTCTTTGGCTATAGCTTTGGCAAAAGTGCTTTTGCCTGTGGAAGAGTGCCCGTCTATGGCAACGATCAATTTTTTCATATCTCTTCCAAAAGTAACGAAAATCTGCTATTTCTGAAATTCGCCTTATCTTTGCAATCGTAAAAGAGGGACGTATGAAGATATTGATCATTGATGACGAAAGAAGCATTCGCAATACATTAAAAGAAATTCTGGAATACGAAGACTATAAGGTCGTGTTGGCAGAAAACGGAGAACAGGCTCTTGCTATACTGGAATCAGGCAAAGAGCAAATAGATACCATTTTCTGTGACATCAAAATGCCCGGTATTGACGGGATAGAAGTATTGGACAAGATACAAGAAATGGGGTTGGATATTCCGGTGATTATGATTTCCGGTCATGGAAATATAGATACGGCCGTAGAGTGTATCAAAAAAGGGGCGTACGATTTTATTGAAAAGCCTCTTGATCTGAACAGGATCCTTATTACTATACGGAATGCGAACGACAAGGCTACATTGGTTCGAGAGAACAAAAATTTGCGAAAAAAAGATTCTAAGGTACCTCCGCTTGTAGGAAAATCTGCTGCCATCAGCCGTATATGGACAATGATAGACCGGGTGGCCACGACAGATGCCAGGGTGTTGATAACGGGTTCCAACGGCACCGGTAAAGAGTTGGTCGCCAGATGGCTTCACGAAAAAAGCCACCGTTCTGCTATGCCGTTCGTAGAGGTCAATTGCGCAGCCATTCCGGGAGAACTTATTGAAAGTGAACTGTTTGGTCATGAGAAAGGGTCTTTTACCTCTGCCATAAGACAACATAAAGGGAAATTTGAGCAGGCAGATGGGGGAACTTTGTTTTTGGATGAAATTGGAGATATGTCGTTGGCTGCTCAGGCCAAAGTCTTGCGGGTACTTCAAGAAAACAAAATATCCAGAGTAGGTTCAGATAAAGACATTCACGTAGATGTGAGGATTGTCACGGCAACAAATAAAGATTTGGTGAGCGAGATAGAAAAAGGAGCTTTCCGCGAAGACTTGTACCACCGTTTGAGTGTCATACTCATTCACGTGCCTCCGTTGGCGGAAAGAAAAGAAGACATTCCTCTTCTTACCCAATATTTTATTGAGCAGATTTGTGCAGAGTATGGAATTGCACCAAAGGACATCACGCCGGAAGCTATGGAAGAATTGCAGAAATTGCATTGGACGGGCAATGTGCGAGAATTGAGAAACGTAGTGGAGAGGCTCATCATACTTTCACCGGCTACCATCAGCGATGAAGAGGTTAAGGCGTACGCCGACCCTCTGTTCAAACAACCGTTGTCTTAGGAATCATTACGTTAAAGCAAGCGCCTCCCCATTCGGAAGAGGTGTAGAAGATGCTTCCTCCGTATTGTTCTACAATGCCTCGGCAAATGGCCAGGCCCAATCCCGTACCGGAGCTTTTTGTTGTAAAATTGGGGTGGAACAGTTTGTGTCTGTTTTCTTCAGGTACGCCGGGACCGTTATCGGCTACTTTGATAAGATAGGCGTCTTTTTCATCTGTCAGATGTATGCTTATGACTCCAATAGATTGTTCTTCCACCGCTTGTACTGCGTTCGACAGCAGATTGACCAAAACGCTGACCCATTGGGTGCGTCTTACGTTTACAAGGGCTTTGGAAACGGTTGATTTAAAGTGAATCTTTATATGATCAAAAGTGGAAAACAAGACCGTTTGCTCTTTAATCAAGTCGTTTAATTCAACTTCAACCGGGCTTTCTGTATTGAGCCTTGAGAAATTTGAAAAATCGGAAGCCGCTTGCGATAAAATATCAATTTGCTCCAACAAAGAAGTCAATATGGTGTCAAAATGTTCTTGCCATTTTGGCGACTCCTCTTGTTTCAAGCGTATGAGATGTTGAATGCTCAAACGCATGGGAGTAAGCGGATTCTTTATTTCATGAGCAATTTGTTGTGCCATTTCTCTCCAAGCCTGTTCTCTTTCTGATTGCGCCAAACGTCTTGTGCTTTCATTCAAGTCGTCTGCCATTTTGTTGTATGCTTGTACCAACAGACCCAGTTCGTCGTTTGAAGTGTACTGGATGTGATCCGGCTTTTGTGTGACATCCAAGCGGCTGATTTTCTCTCCCACCAAAGCCAGAGGCCTTGTAATTTGATTGGAGAAAGCGTAGCTGACAAAGACGGCTCCCAATATCAAAAGCAAGTACAAGTTTATGATGGCGGCCACAATGGCTGTTGTGTCTCTGGCCACATCTGTTTGACCGGAAAAATAAGGTATTTGTATATAAGCTGCCGGTTCTCCGTTCGTATGGTATAGCGGAGCGTACATGGAATAATATACGAGTGACCCAATTCTCTCTTTTTGTACAAATTGTGGTGTTTCGTTGTTTTTCAATCTGCGGAAAGCTTGGTCGTCCATACGGGCACTGAGTAAGTGACGTTCAAATATTTCCGGTTGTGCAGAGCGAAGCAACCTTCCACTCAAATCGAACAAGTTGACGTGAATTTGAATGTTGGAAGACAAGCGATTGATGGTATTCATCAGTTCCGCCATATTGGCTGCAGGATCTGTAGACCTATCTGCAAAGCGAACGTATTCGTCCAGGCAAGCACGAGCCGCATCCATTTGTTGCCTCATTTGACTGTTGTTTGTGTCTTCGTACAACCGCAGTCCAAAGCCTATGCTGCCGACTGCCATCAAAATGAGCGCCACCATAAGAAGTCCCACAAGCATGATTGTTATTTTTCGCCGGAATGAATGCTGCGGTAGGTTGATTCTCAGGTCGTTTTCCCTGAGCAATGTCAATACCAAGAAAAAAACAAGCCCGTAGAAAAGAAAGAGATATGATAGAGAGACCAGATAAGGCAAAGGCGAACGCAACGGCCGTGTAATAAGAAGTACTTTGTTGTCTATTTTATAATAGCTGTGTAGGTCTTTGTTTTCTTTTCTGATGTTGAACCCTTCCTCAGGCTCAAATGTCAATATACTGGGGTATGTATATTTTCCGCTGTTGGATACCAGTTTGTTGTTGATGTATTTGGCGTACGAATAATTGTGAGGCAATTTGAAACGATCCAACTGCGACCTGTCGGAAAGAAGGGAAGGATAGCCCAGCGCATCTTTTATGTATCTGGAATCTAGTACTATATATAAATCTTGCGACCCGCTGTAACTGTAAAATGTGAACACTCCAATATAGCTAACGGTGCCCAATTTGTTGTCAACATTGTAAAATCTGGAATCTTCCGCTAGAGGTGTTCCGTTTTTGAGGATTTCACTATGGAAGTATTGGTAGCAGGAAACGGGTTTGGGCAATCCGGCCACTACAAGTACATCACCCGGTTCGCATATAGTAATTTGTATCTGGTATTTTTGGATAAAATCTGTAAAGTACGTTTCTCTGATGCGCGACAAAATCAGGTCGTGGTCCTGCTCCATTTGTATCATAATAGAGAGTATGGGGTCTATGGCAATCCTTTCTTCTATCCGTCTGAGCTGCATTTCCAATTTCAAATCCCTCTCTACAGACATCTTTTGTGTCCATACTTTGTACAAGTTGATTTCTTTTTCGTTGCCGTAATGGGTAACGGCAATTAAGCTGTAGAGGGCTGAGAATAGGACGAATAAGAAAGCGGCTTGATTGCTGAACAGGAAAGATCGTATTTTGTGTTTCTCGTATATGGGTAAGGTGCGTATAAGCAGAAATACAGAAAGAAACAGGAATGCAAGAATGATGTAAGCTACTCCTGAATACCGGGTGATTTCGTCTAGTTTGAACAATTCCAACACAATGTTGGAATCCATTGTCAGCACTTTTAACGTGTGGTGCGTTAACCAAAGAGTGGCAGCAATGAGTATCCACAAAAGGATGGGTATGCATATGGAGCACTTTCTGATGCTTGTTGTATAGATGTCTTTTATATCTTGGCGCGCCATATAAAGGGTCCATGCTCCAAGAAACACAAAAAGGGTATTGAGCACCATAGCAGCCAAGGAGTTCTCCATGGTGCCTCCGGCAAAAAGAAGGGGAGAGAAAAACAGTGTGTCCAATTGCAAAGAACCGGCATAGACAAACATTATATATCTCATCATCCCCAAAACAGCTATTACACATATGGCATAGACGGCCTTCCTTTTTCTGAAATAGGTTATGAGTAAAGACAGCAGGGCCAAGCCTGTGGCAATCCATCGTAAGATGACAGAGTCTGAGTAATCTTGAAGAGACGTGTCGCTTAGTATGGTAAACAGTATTCCATCGTCTTTTCCAAATACTATAAACCCTTCGTCCAAATTCAAAGGAACAATAGAGCTATGTGCGGGCAGTTTGAAAGAACGGTTTATTTGGGATTCAATAAAATTGTTGCTGAACGGGAAATCCGTCTTTATAAGTATACCTGTAATGATTGTGACATGTTCTTTGCTGTATGCTCTTACTACATACCAGGCACTTCCCAAATTCATATATTGTTCCGTTCCGTCCACACCGGACAGAGGTTGGTGAAGGATTGTATTTCTTGAGAAATAGGAAAAACCGGGAAACATGGTTCCCGGGCTGTAGCTGTCGTTTACAATGGGAAATGTGTTGACCCAAGAGATGAGGCTGTCTTTGTAGTATTTGTAAATGACCATGTCGTTTTGGACACGATTGTCAGCCAAGTCAGCCAAAGGGTTTTTATCCAATTCTTCACTTGCGATTTCTTCTATGATACGTTGTTTGTTGTGAAGCTTTTTCTCAACTCCCACCAATCTTACCATACGTTTGTTGTGGGGAGTCAATTCTGAAAAAGAAAGAATAAGCAACACGATAGCTACCACAAAAGGTAGCAAGTGTCTGTAATTCCACATCTTTTTAAGAATTTCTTTGTACTTCATTCGTGGTGGTAGTTTTCTCTTTTTATGATGGTAAAGCACCTGTATATCTGTTCAATGCACAATAAACGTACCAATTGGTGAGGAAACGTCAATGAGGAAAGAGACCACGTTTCTTGCGCCCTGTTTTTTATTTCTTCAGAGAACCCATACGCCCCTCCGATGGCAAAAACAAGCCTCTTTGTACCTTTTTGCAAATGTTGTTCAATTTGGAACGACATTTGCTTGGATGTATAAGTGCTGCCCCTTTCATCAAAAAGAATAAGATGGTCTCCGCTTTTTACTTGTTTTAAAAGTTGCTTGCCTTCTTTTTCTTTGATTGAAGGGATAGGAGTAGATGCCGTGTTTTTCAAGTCGGGCAATTCTATGCGTGCAAAACGAACGTAATGTTTTAATCGTTTTTCATAGTCATGAATGCCTTCCTTTAAATAGGGCATCTGCGTTTTACCCATACAAAGCAGCACAATATTCATTGGGCAAAAGTAAGAAAATATGTGTAACTTGCCCATGTTTTAGAGTATAGTTATGGCCGGGAAGACAACAGCATTCTTTCTTTTAGTTAGTTTTTTTGTGTTGACGCCTTTGTGGACACATGCACAAGATCAGGAATCAAAAACACTTTTCACGGCTATAGGAGAAGACCTGAAAAGTGGAGATGCCGCTACGTTTGCTCAATGGTTTGCAGAAGACATAGAGGTAGACATATTGGGAACTGCCGGGGTATGTAGCAAAAGCCAAGCTCGTCAACTCATGCGAAATTTTTATGCCCGCTACACTCCAAAATCTTTTACTATTGTTCACCTGAGCGGAGCACTGCCCATGCGTTATTGCATAGGAACTCTTGTGGCGGGGGGAGAACGTTTTCGTGTAACGCTCTTTGCAAAATCAAAAAGAGGTGAACATACCCTTCAGCAAGTTCGAATTGAGAAGGACTGACAAGGGATTCTTACTTTTTTCTCATAAAAATCTGAATAGGAACTCCGTGAAAATCAAAATGTTCACGCAAAGTATTTTCTAAGAATCGTTTGTAAGGTTCTTTCACATATTGTGGAAGATTGCAGAAAAAAGCAAACGAAGGCGAGGATGTGGGCAATTGTGTAATGTACTTTATTTTGATGTACTTTCCTTTTGTTGCCGGTGGAGGAGTACGCTCAATGAGGGGAAGCATTACTTCATTCAATTGTGATGTAGGTATACGTTTTGACTTGCTTTCAAAAACTTCAGAAGCTGTTTTTAAAATATGCAATATTCTTTGCTTTTTAATGACAGATGTAAAAAGAATAGGAACGTCCGTAAAGGGAGCAATTCGTTGTCTTATGACTTTTTCAAAAGCATCTTGCGTATTTGTGTCTTTTTCTACCAAGTCCCATTTGTTTATGACTACCACGCAACCCTTTTTATTTTTCCAGACCAAATGAAAGATGTTCAGGTCTTGAGCCTCTATTCCCAGCGATGCATCCATCATGACAATACAAACATCCGACTGTTCAATGGCTCTGATGGAGCGCATGGAAGCATAAAATTCAAGGTCTTCTTTTGTTTTTGATTTTTTTCGCAGTCCTGCCGTGTCTATCAACAGAAATTCGTATCCAAATTTGTTGTAATGTGTGGCTATAGAGTCTCTGGTAGTACCGGGTAATGAGGTTACAATACTTCTTTCTTCGTCAAGTAATGCGTTTACAAGGGAGGATTTCCCCACGTTCGGTTTTCCCACAATGGCCAATCGAGGGATTTGTTGTTCTTGTTCTGTTGCTTTTTTTTCAGGAAGCAATTCCAGCACTTTATCAAGTAGATCTCCTGTGCCGCTTCCACTAATAGCTGAGATAGATATGGGATCTCCCAAGCCTAAGGCGTGGAATGCATACGTATCATATATAGACCTGCCGTCGTCAACTTTGTTGACAACAACGATTACGTTTTTGCCTGATTTTCTTAAAATTTCTGCAACAATTTCATCGTAATCTGTTATGCCTGTTTGAACATCAACCACAAAGAGCACCACGTCCGATTGGTCAATGGCTATCAAAACTTGCTGCTGAATCTGCTCTTCAAAAAAATCTCCTGATTTTTCTGCGTATCCACCGGTGTCTATAATAGAGAATTCTCTTCCATTCCAGTCTGTTCTTCCGTAATGGCGATCTCTTGTAACACCCGATACCGGATCTACAATGGCTTGACGTCTTCCCGCCAATCTGTTAAAGAGGGTGGATTTACCTACATTAGGCCTTCCCACAATGGCTACAATACCCATTTTTATCTTTTTTATGGAGCAATCTTTCTTCTTCTTTCGGACACTTGATTTCCCGCTTGCTCATATGTCTGTTCTGTCCAACAGAAAAACGGGAAAAATTGTGGTTCTTTCTTAGTAGAACAGTAAGGCTCATAGCAGCTATTCCTAAAGCCAACACTCCCAATGTTAACAAAAAAACTGTCATGTGGAATACCTGTAACACTTATTCTTAGGAAGCAGAGGGTGTTCAGTAACAGCTAAAACAGGAGGTGTCTGTAAATACTTGAACGAGGACATCCCCAATTGTTTACAGATCTTTGTGACAATATCTAACGGAAAACCCGCAGTAATAATTTCTTTAGCCGCCCGCTTCTCTTCTATAAACGCCTTTAAGATGGGATCCAAAATGGGATAAGGAGGTAACGAATCGCTGTCTTTTTGGTCTATGCGCAGTTCTGCAGAAGGTTCTTTTGTTATGGTATGGGCCGGAATGCGCTCTCTTTCTCTATTCAAAAAATCGGCCAATTCGTATACTTGTGTTTTGTAAACATCTCCCAAAACCATTACAGCACCAGCAAGGTCTCCGTACAATGTACCATATCCCATGGCCAATTCGCTTTTATTGCTTGTACAAAGCAAAAGGGCATCCTTTTTATTGGCATAAGCCATCAGGCAAACACCGCGGATACGGGCTTGAAGGTTTTCTTCCGTCACATCCTGGGATGTGTGTTCAAGTACGGGTGAGAGTTCGCGGACAAATTTTTGGTATATGGGATCTATAGAGATCACGTGATGGCTTATCTTGTTAAGTGAGCACAGTTTGAACGCGTCTGTCAACGAATGAATGGTGGAAAAAGGTCCCGGTAAAAGCAATCCGTGTACTTGAGACGGGCCCAAAGCGTCTTGGGCAAGACAAGCGACAACTGCAGAATCCAGACCTCCCGAAATACCCAAAACAGCTTTCTTTTTACCGGCTTCTTCAAAAAACCGGCTGATACCGTTCACAAGGGTTTTGTATAGCTGCTCTACCGATTTCATTACAAAGTAAATTTGCTGCTTATAGATTGGTAGTTATATACTTTTTCAATGATATCTGCAAATTCTTGTGCTATGGACAACACTTTGATTTTACTTTTATCTACGTTGGGGTCTTTGCACAAAGGAATGGTATCTGTGACAATCACTTCTTCCAAAGGCGAATTGGCAATGGTGTTGTATGCCAACCCTGATAAAACGGGGTGTGTGGCTATGGCTCGTACGCTGCGTGCTCCTTTATCTATCATCATTTCGGCTGCTTTTACCATAGTACCTGCCGTGTCAATCATGTCGTCCAGTATGATGATGTTTCTGTCCTTTACGTCTCCAATAGCCGTCATACTGCCCACCACATTGGCTTTTTCTCTTGATTTATGGCAAATAATCAACGGACATTCCAGTTTTCTGGCGTAAGCGTTCGCTCTTTTGGCACCCCCCATGTCCGGGGCGGCTACTGAAAGATTTTCCAAATTCAGGCTTTTGATATACGGTACAAAAACAGAACTGGAATACACGTGGTCTACAGGGAAATCAAAAAAGCCTTGAATCTGATCTGCATGTAAATCCATGGTCATAACGCGATCACAGCCTACTGCGTGCAGTAGATTGGCCACCATCTTGGCGCCTATAGACACCCGCGGTCGGTCTTTACGATCTTGTCTTGCCCAGCCAAAATAAGGAATGACGGCCATCACTTGATAGGCAGAAGCCCTTTTGGCGGCATCTATGGTAAGCAACAATTCAAACAAGTTGTCAACCGGAGGAAAAGTAGATTGAATAATAAAAATAGTTGCTCCTCTTACGCTTTCATCAAACGCAGGTTGAAATTCACCGTCGCTGAATGTGGTTACAGATAACAATCCCAAGGGTAAACCCAGATGGCTGGAAATACGTTCGGCAAGATATCTGGATCCGCGGCAAGAAAAGACTTTAAATAAATGCAGATGATCCATTGTCCGTTTAATTAGAAGATTTGACAAATATAAGGACGGAACCTAAATAATCCAACAACTCTTCTGTACCGGCTCCTGTTTTTGAAGAAGTGTGAAATATGGGGGGCAAGGGATCCCAGTGTGAGGATAGAGCTTGTTTAAAGTGTTCTACTTGTTTTTTGACGGCAGTTTTTGAGAGCTTGTCTGTTTTTGTCAGAACGATGGCAAACGGTATCTGCCATTGACCCAATTGCAAGATAAAATCCAAATCAATGGGCTGTAACGGATGTCTGGCATCTATCAATACAAGCAGCAGTACCATTCCGGGAGCATACCGGATGTACTTTTGTATCATGGTTCTGAGGGCTGCTCTTTTTGTTTTAGATATTTTTGCATATCCATAACCCGGCAGGTCAGTAATCATCCAGCGGTCATCAATGATAAAGCGGTTAATCAACAATGTTTTGCCGGGGGTAGAGGAAGTGTGTGCCAATTGGTGTTTGCGACACAATGTATTTATCAGTGAAGACTTACCTACATTGGATCTGCCAATAAAAGCCACTTCCTGTAACGCCGGAACAACGGGCTCATCCGGTTTTACAGATGAGGAATGAAATACGGCATGTTTTATCTCCATAAGGCTAAGATACTATTTTTTGATATTTTATGTAAGTTTGTGGTATGATAAAAATGGATCTGATTGATATACAGAAACGTTTAGAAGATGCTATTCACAATGCGTTTGACGGACCGTGTTGGGTTAGAGCAGAAATCAACAACATAACTGTGAGCAAAGGACATTGCTATTTGGAATTGGTGCAAAAAGACAAGGCTACGAACAAATTGCTTGCCAAAGCACACGCTGTCATTTGGGCAAGCAGATACGCATTGCTGGAACCGTTTTTCAGGACAGCCACAGGCATGCATTTGCAAGCCGGTATACAGGTACTGCTTAGTGTGGAACCCAATATGCATCCTTTGTACGGTTTGAGTTTGGTAGTTGTAAACATTGACCCTTCTTATACGATGGGCGATATAGAAGCCGAACGAAAAAAGACATGGGACAGGCTTCTGAAGGAGGGTGTAGTAGAGATGAACAAGCAGTTGCCCTTCCCGGATGTGCCATTGAGCCTGGCCGTTATTTCTTCATCAACGGCAGCCGGATATCAAGACTTTGCAAATCATATTACAAAGGGAGGCTTTGCTTTTAAAACGGTACTCTTTCCCGCTCTGATGCAAGGCGACAAGTCACCGGACAGCATCATAGAAGCAATGGAAAAAGTGATGAATCATGATACTTCTTTTGATGTGCTTTTGATATTGCGTGGTGGAGGTGCCGTCACAGATCTTCACAGTTACGACAACTACAATCTGGCAGCTCATATTGCACAGTTTCCTATTCCGGTCATTACGGGAGTGGGACACCACAAAGATGTGCATATAGCAGACAAGGTCGCACATTTGTCATTGAAAACACCTACGGCTGTTGCCGATTTTTTAAACAACCATCTGGAAGAAGAAGAGCAAGAGGTTGTTGCTGTTTTACGGTCGTTGGAAAAAGCCATCAACTACAGGCTTGAAAGTGAGAAGAAAGCATTGGAACATCTGCTTAAAGATGTAGAAAGAACGGCTGCATGGACAATACGCAACCATTTGCACAAACTGGAATTGTTAGAACAACGCATTGAAAGCAACAATCCATTGACAGTGCTTAAAAAAGGGTATTCCCTTACTTTGTTTCAGGGAAAAGCCTTACTTAATACCGAGGATTTGAAGCCCGGTCATAAAATTGAGACGGTACTTTTCAACGGAAGTATTGCCTCTGTTGTTGATTCAATAAATGAGAAATAAATGAAGAAAGAAGAATTGACGTATGCGGCTGCTCGTAAAGAGTTGGAAAAACTGGTAGAAGAACTGGAACGCCCCGATGCAGATTTGGGCAACATAGCCGGTCAAGTAAAGAGAGCCCTTGAATTGGTTACGTTCTGCAGGGAGTACTTGCATAGCGTACAAGAAGATGCAGAAACACTGTTGAGCGATTTTGAAGGTTGATGAAAGAAAACCATTACATATGGGAACAGGATCCATTCCTGAAACCGTACAGACATGTGTTGCTCAGAAGGCAACAATTGCTGGAAACGCGATTGCAGGAAATTACCGGAGCACACGGGTCGTTACTCAAAGCCGTTAACAACCACTTGTATTACGGATTGCACAAAACGGGCGGAGGCTGGGTTTGCAGGGAATGGGCACCTTATGCAACCGATTTGTATTTGATTGGCGAATGCAACGGATGGGAAGTACATCCCGACTATGCTTTTGAGCCTGTGGGTCAAGGCAATTGGGAGTTGCACTTGCCGGAAGATACGCTTTCTCACGGGCAATTGTATAAATGGTTTGTGGAATGGCCCGGCGGATCGGGAGAACGTCTGCCCGCTTACGTAAGAAGATGTGTTCAAGACCCCGTGACGAAAATTTTCAGTGCACAGGTGTGGAATCCACAACACACGTATGATTGGAAACATCCGCAACCGGGAAGAGTGAAAAATCCACTCGTATATGAAGTACATATAGGTATGAGCGGAGAAGAACCGGGAGTTTCTGATTTCAATAGTTTTACAAAAGAAGTATTGCCCAGGATAGAACGTTTGGGGTACAATACGTTGCAGTTGATGGCTGTACAAGAACATCCGTATTACGGTTCTTTTGGCTACCAGGTGTCAAATTTTTTTGCTGTCAGTTCACGTTTTGGTACACCGGATGATTTGAAACATTTGATAGACCAAGCCCATGCCAGAGGTATAGCCGTAGTGATGGATTTGGTACATTCTCATGCTGTAAAAAACGAATCGGAAGGTTTGAGCCGTTTTGACGGCACGTACGATTTGTATTTTCACAAAGGGAGCCGAGGCGAACATCCGTTGTGGTCTTCCAGGTTGTTTGATTATGGCAAGCATGCCGTATTGCATTTTTTGCTGTCCAATATCAAATATTGGTTGGAGGAGTTTCGTTTTGACGGATTTCGGTTTGATGGCGTCACATCTATGATGTACTACGACCACGGATTGGGACGTGATTTTACAGGATACGGGAATTATTTTGACGGTATGCAAGACGAAGACGCCATTGTGTATCTGGGCTTGGCCAACCACTTGATTCACCAATTCAATTCCAACGCCATCACTATAGCGGAAGACGTAAGCGGTATGCCATCGTTGGCTTATCCTGCTTCTTTCGGAGGTGTTGGATTTGACTTTCGTATGAGCATGGGGGTAGCCGACCATTGGATAAAATGGATTAAAGAGCTGAAAGACGAGGAATGGCACGTAGGAGATATATTTTATCAGTTGACCAACAAACGCAGCGATGAGCGCACGATATCGTATGCCGAATGCCACGACCAAGCCATGGTTGGCGATAAAACCATTATTTTCAGGCTTATAGACAAGGAAATGTACACCTCTATGAGCAAAGATTCGCAATCTTTACTAGTAGACAGAGGGATTGCGCTGCACAAGATGATTCGTCTTCTCACCTTGTCTACTGCAGGAGATGGGTATCTGAACTTTATGGGCAACGAATTTGGTCATCCGGAATGGATAGATTTTCCCAGAGAAGGAAACGATTGGAGCTACCAATACGCTCGTAGACAATGGTCCTTGATTGATAATGACTTGTTGCGGTATAAGGGATTGGAGCTCTTTGACAGAGATATGGTTCATATGGCTACGAAGTACCGTCTGTTTGATTACCCTCCGCAAGCGGTTGTACAAGATATTGGGTCGCAAGTATTGGCGTTTGTCAGAGGAACTTTGCTGTTTGTTTTCAATTTGAGTCCAAACCGTTCGTATACAGACTATGGTTTGGAAGTTGCACCTGGAAAGTACACATGTGTTTTGGATTCAGACAATTCGTTATACGGAGGCTTTGATAGAAACAGTAGGGATACCGTGCATTTTACTGTGCCGGAAAAGGGAACACACAGGCTTTTTATTTATTTGCCGGCTCGTACGGCGACGGTCTATGTTGCAGAATAATTTAGTATCTTGCAAGTTTATAGAGTATTGAATAAGAAAAATCTTTATGGCGTATTTGCAATTCAATAAACACGAATTGGGGAATCTTGAGTATTCACTCGAAAGAGAAATTCTTGCTGTAAACAGAGCGGGAGGATATGTCAATACCACTTTGACGTGTTGCAATACAAGAAAGTACCATGGCCTTTTTGTTTTGCCTATAGATGAACTGGGAGGGGAAAGGCATGTACTGTTGTCTTCTTTGGACGAAACACTGATACAGCACGACCAAGCATTTAATTTGGGAATTCATAGATACCCCGGCATCTACGATCCAAGGGGGCACAAATACATTGTGGACTTTGAACTGAACCGGATAGCATCTTTGACGTACAGGATTGGCGGAATGGTTTTTAAAAAGGAATTGTTGTTTTTGCATAACAAAGAACAATTGCTCATAAGATATACCCTTCTGGAAGCGCAATCGCCTACTGTGTTAAGGCTGAAACCTTTCTTGGCGTTTCGCAACATACATGCTCTTACGCATGCCAACATGGCCGCGGATACATTTCACAAAGTGGTCGAGAAAGGAGTAGGGTATCGTTTGTATGGCGGGTTTCCGCGTTTGTACATGCAACTGAACGTGCAAAATCAATTTGTTAAGGTACCCGATTGGTATAGAAATGTGGAGTACCTTAAGGAAAAGGAAAGAGGGTACGATTACAGAGAAGACCTTTTTGTTCCCGGTTACTTTGAGTGCCCTATTAGAAAAGGACAAAGCATTGTTTTTTCAGCAGCTCTGACACCTGTCGATCCCACGCGTTTCACGGCTACTTTTCGCAACCAATTTGACAACAGACCGGAAAGAGATTCGTTTAAAGAATGCTTGAAAATTGCTGCTTCTCAGTTTTTGATTGAAAGAGAAGGAAAATTGTTTGTTATGGAGGGATATCCTTGGTTGGATACGAATGTGCGAAATGCAGCCATTGCTCTACCCGGTCTTGTGTGTTATGCAGATGATAAAGAAACGATTTTCAAACGCGGATTGGAAACGTTGACAGAAAACGAAAAATCGTTGTTCCAGACTCCTGATACTCCGTTGTGGTTGTTCTATACGCTACAACAATACGTAGCGTTGACAAAAGACAAGGATGCATTGTGGAAAACATACGGATCGCTTTTAAAATCCATTTTAAACCAATACAAAACGGGAACGGATAAAGTACAATTGCACCCGAACGGTTTGCTTTGGGTCCATGACCGGCAAGGGGCTCAAAGAAGCGGATATCTTGTTGAAATGTGTGCTCTTTGGTACAACGCCGTATGCTTTGCTTTAGAGTTGGCCCAAGGTAGGGATACAAGTACGTTTGAAGCAGATTTCAAACACATCCCTTCTTTAATAAAAGAAAATTTCCTGCCTACTTTTTGGTGTCAAGCGCGAGCTCATCTGGCAGATTTTGTGAATCACAAAGAACAAAATATAGACACACGTTCCAACCAACTTTTTGCTTGCTCTTTGCCATTTACGCCGTTGGCAGATGAAACCATACACAAGGTGTTGGAGGCGTGTCGCAAGGAACTTCTGACTACAAGAGGGCTTCGAACGCTTTCTCCCAAAAATCCTTTATACAAAGGCAAATACGAGGGAACGGAGGAACAACGGGAAAAAGCTTTCCTTAACGGGTCTTCGGGACCTTGGTTGCTGGAACATTATTTGGGTGCACAATTCCGCTTACACGGAAAAGGGTACGTACCTGTAGCCAAAGAGATCATACAGGCTTTTGAAGAAGACATGACGGAACATGGAATTGGTTCTCTTGCCGAGTTGTACGATGGCGATCCGCCTCACAGACCGCACGGATGTCCCTCCGGAGCCCGAAGCGTAGCGGGAGTCCTTAGGAGTATAAAACTTATTGAAACATTTGACAAACCATGAAAATATTGATGTTTGGCTGGGAATTTCCACCACACATATCGGGAGGATTGGGTACGGCTTGTGATGGCTTGACCAAAGGGTTGGCAAAGCATCAGGTAGAGGTGTTGTTTGTCATGCCTTCTGCATCCGGCGATGAAGACCAAAGTGCCGTACAAATCATCAATGCGAGCGATGTGGTAGCTTTTCAAACAAAAGAAGAGGCACATACGCTTTTTGAGAAGGTCCAATTCTTACAAGTTACGTCCAATCTCATTCCGTATCTTGGACCCGATGAGTATACAGAGCAGATGGATTTGCACAGACAAGAAGAATGGAATACTTTCAAAATATCGTTTGGCAACAAGTACAAATTTTCAGGGAAATACGGAACCAACTTGATGGAAGAAGTCATGCGGTATGCGCTCGTGGCTTCTGCCATTGCTCGTCAGCATACTTTTGATGTGATTCACGCACACGATTGGTTGACGAACATGGCCGGTATAGCAGCCAAACGTGTTTCCGGGAAACCTCTTGTTATTCACGTACACGCTACAGAGTACGACAGAACGGGAGAAGACGTAAACCAACAAGTCTACGACCTGGAAAGAAGGGGAATGGAAGCGGCAGATCGTATTATTGCAGTGAGTGACTTGACGCGCAATACCATCATCAATAAGTACCATATCCATCCGGACAAAGTGGTAACGGTCCATAATGCAGTAGATTTCAGTACAGTGGAAGACCGCCATGTGGTAAGAGGTGTACCGGAAAAGATAGTTACTTTCCTAGGACGCATTACGTACCAGAAAGGGCCGGAATATTTTATAGAAGCGGCTTATAAAGTATTGCAGAAAACGAAAGATGTTCGCTTTGTCATGGCCGGTAGCGGTGATATGTTTCATCGCTCCATAAGGAGGGTAGCAAAATTAGGCATTTCGTCTCATTTTCATTTTACCGGTTTTTTACGAGGTGAAGACGTGAAAAACATGTTTGCTCATTCAGATGTATATGTCATGCCTTCCGTTTCCGAGCCGTTTGGAATATCTCCGTTGGAAGCCATGCGTGCCGGTGTGCCGGCCATCATCAGCAAACAGTCCGGCGTAGCCGAAGTGTTGAACCACGCCATAAAAGTAGATTTTTGGGATGTGAATGCACTGGCAGATGCCATGTACGGCCTGCTTACCTACAATGCGTTGAGGTCTATGACTGTAAAGCACGGTCTGGAAGAAGTAAATGCTTTAAAATGGGACCATGCGGCAGCCAAAGTCAAAGATATTTACCGGGCTGTTTTGGAAGAATCATTGAAAAACACAAACGTATGAAAAAAACAATTTGTCTATACTTTCAAGTACATCAGCCATACAGGCTTCGTCAATACCGGTTTTTTGATATAGGCAAAAACCATTCTTATTTTGATGATTTTGCCAACAAAACCATCATGTCCAAGGTGGCATCGCGGTGTTATATCCCCACCAATCGTTTGATCTTGGATTTGATTCGGGAATACGGAGGCGCTTTTCAAGTAGCGTTTTCTGTCAGCGGTATGGCCATAGAACAAATGGAACAATATGCGCCGCAAGCGTTGGATTCTTTTAAAGAGCTGGCAGCAACGGGACACGTTGAATTTTTGGCAGAAACGTATTCTCATTCGCTTTCGTCCTTGATTTCTCCCAAGAAGTTCAAGAACCAAGTGCTTATGCACAAGAAAGCCGTGGAGGAACATTTTGGACAAAAACCAAAAACTTTCCGCAATACAGAATTGATCTATTCAGATACGATCGGCGCCTTGGCTGCCGAGATGGGATTTGCTACCATGTTGGCGGAAGGCGCACGTCACATATTGGGATGGAAGAGTCCCAACTACTTGTATGTTAACGCTCTAAGCCCCAAATTGCAATTGTTGCTTAGAAACTTCAGATTGAGCGACGACATTGCTTTCCGTTTTTCTGACAGAGAGTGGGGAGACTGGCCTTTGACAGCAGAAAAATACGCCGGTTGGATTGCAGGTGCTTTAGAAAAGGATGAAATGGTAAATATCTTTATGGATTACGAAAGCTTTGGAGAGCATCAGCCGGCAGAAACAGGTATATTCGATTTTTTGAAAGCGTTGCCGGGGATGATTCTGAACCACACAAATTTGGAAATCCTCACACCGGCTCAAGCAGCTGCCAAACACCAGCCTATAGCACCGCTTCATGTACCCTATGCCATTTCGTGGGCAGATGAAGAACGCGACATCAGCGCCTGGCAAGGAAATGAGATGCAACAAGAAGCTTTCAACAACCTGTATGCACTGGAAGACAGGATTAAAAAGAGCGGGGACATGGACTTGCAACGCGATTTTAGACGTTTGCAAACGAGCGACCATTTTTATTATATGTGCACAAAACTTTTTTCTGACGGTGATGTACATAAGTATTTTAATCCTTACAGTTCACCGTACGATGCTTTTATTAATTATATGAACGTTCTGAGCGACCTTACGCTCCGCACACCAAAATAAACCGTATGAAAAAGATCGACAAGGCAAATCCCGACTATTTGTTTGAAGTAAGTTGGGAAGTGTGTAATAAAGTAGGAGGCATCCATACAGTCATTGCAACCAAGGCGTTGCATATGTCTAAAGAAATGGACAACAGACATATACTTATAGGCCCTGACGTATGGAGGGAAACAAAACAAAATCCGGAATTTTTGGAAGATACCAGACTGTTAAGGGCTTGGCGAGACAAAGCCTTTGATGAAGGATTGAGGATTCGTGTGGGTAGGTGGAATGTATCGGGAAATCCAATAGCCGTTTTGGTAGATTTCTCTTCTTATGTGGCCCATAAAGACGAAATATTTACAGAATATTGGAAGACATTTCACTTAGATTCCATTAGCGGACAATGGGATTACATAGAGCCGGCTTTGTTCGGATATGCTGCAGGCAAGGTCATAGAAAGTTTTGTTCGATTCAACTTGGCGTCGCACCATAAGAGTGTGGCACAATTTCACGAATGGATGACAGGTATGGGATTGTTGTATTTGAAGTGGGCACATATACCTGTAGCTACAGCTTTTACAACACATGCGACTGTGGTGGGTCGCTCTATTGCGGGAAACAGAATGCCGCTTTATGATCATATAGACAAGTACGACGCTACAGAAAAAGCCAGTGAATTTAACGTGATGGCAAAACACTCTTTGGAAAAAACAGCTGCCACGCACGCAGATGTTTTTACCACAGTCAGTGATATAACGGCCCGGGAGTGTAGTCGTTTCTTAGAAAGAGAAGTAGATGTTGTAACACCTAACGGTTTTGAGAACAGCATCACACCGCCCAAGGAAATCTTTAAGGAAAAACAGCAGGAAGGCAGAGAAGCGTTGTTACACCTGGCATCGCGTATGTTAAACCGCAACATAGACCCATCGGCTTTCTTAGTAGGAATCAGCGGACGTTACGAATTTAAAAACAAAGGCATAGATATTTTTCTGGAAGCTTTGGCATTGCTTAACAGAGAGAGAGGAGCAGCCGACAGACCCATATTGGCTTTTATCATGGTTCCGGCCAATCACAACGGACCCAGAAAAGAATACGACCACCCTGTTACATCTCATTATCTGAACGATCCCGAATACGACCCCGTGTTAAACGTTATGAGGGAACAAGGGTTGTACAATACAGAGAAAGACAACGTGAGTGTTTTCTTTATTCCTTGTTATTTGAACGGAGACGACGGACTTATCAACAAAACGTATTACGAACTATTGATAGGACTGGATTTAACCTTGTTCCCGTCCTATTACGAGCCGTGGGGATATACCCCGTTGGAAAGTCTGGCGTTTTCTGTGCCTACGGCAACGACATCTTTGGCAGGCTTTGGAGTTTGGGTTGAAAAAATGTATAAAAAGCCAACAACAGGCATCAATGTTGTATACCGTAACGACAGCAACCATACCCAAGTAGTGACAGAAGTAGCCGCAATTGTTCGCAACAAAAGCCGGCTTTCTGAAGAAGAAGCAGCGCAGGCGAAAGAAAACGCTCGCGATGTTTCTACCATTGCTTTGTGGGAAAACCAATTACAATATTATAAACAAGCATATGCTATGGCATTAAATAAAATGGATGAAAATATGGAACAGTTCCCTGTAACCCGTGAGGAGTGCGGCTTTGTGCAAAAGACACGGGTGTATACACCGCCTACGTGGTCGGCCGTGACCATTCAAAAACAATTGCCCGCGCGGTTGGCCTTTTTAGATACGTTGTCTAAAAACGTATGGTGGTCTTGGAACAGAGATGCACGCAGGCTGTTTTCAGGAATAAATCCGCAGTTGTGGAGAGAAGTGGAAAAAAATCCCATTCTTCTTTTGGACAGGATTTCTTATTCGCAATATAAAGATTTGGAACGGGATGACACGTTTCTAAAGAATCTAGATAAGGTAGAAAAACAGTTCTCGGCATATATGAAAGAAAGAGAACAATTGAACGGCCCCAGCATAGCGTACTTTAGCATGGAGTACGGACTGGACTGGAGCCTGAAAATTTATTCGGGAGGACTGGGGGTTTTGGCCGGTGACTACTTGAAAGAAGCGTCTGACAAAGGTGTGCCCTTGACGGCTGTGGGACTGTTGTACCGTTACGGTTACTTTAGGCAAGTTCTTTCTGCGCAAGGCGACCAGGTGAGTGATAAGGAAGTTGTTGATTTTCAGAAAATCCCTGTTACTCCCGTAAGAGATGAACAGGGCAACTGGATGCTGGTCAGTGTTGCCTTTCCGGGAAGGAATGTATATGCAAGAGTCTGGAGGACAGATGTAGGCAGAACGCCGCTTTATTTGTTAGACACAGATTTTGAAGACAACTTACAAGAAGACCGCAGCATCACACACCAATTGTACGGCGGAGACTGGGAGAACAGACTTAAGCAAGAGATGTTGCTGGGTATTGGAGGCATCCGAGCACTCAGACAGTTGGGTATAGAGACCGACGTATACCACTGCAACGAAGGCCATGCTGCTTTTATAGGATTGGAAAGATTGCGAGAATATGTGACGGAAGAAAACCTTTCTTTTGAAGAGGCTCGTGAAGTAGTACGCGCATCTTCACTTTTTACAACTCATACTCCTGTACCTGCGGGACACGATTCTTTTCCTGAAGAGATGTTACGTCCCTACTTTTTGCATTATCCGGACAGATTGAAAATATCTTGGGATACTTTGATGGCTTTGGGTAAAACAGATGCTTGCGATCCCGCCCAAAAGTTTTCCATGAGTTATCTGGCGGCCAGCTTATCTCAGGAAATCAACGGGGTGAGCAAATTGCACGGACAAGTAAGCCGGAGTATCCTAAATCCGTTGTGGCCGGGGTATTTGCCTTTGGAATCGCACGTAGGACACGTAACAAACGGAGTACATTATCCTACCTGGACGGCTAACGAGTGGAAAGAGATCAAAGAGCGTTCTTCCGTTCCGGAGGAATTGGCAGCCGATGATGCGGAAATTTGGAAAGTAAGAAATGTGTTGCGATCCAAACTTATTGACAGATTAGTGGAATCGTTGTCAGGAACCAAAAATGTTCCGGAATTCTATTCGCCCAAAGAAGTGGTGGCCATTAGAGAATCTTTGAATAAAGAAGTGTTAACGGTTGGTTTTGCTCGTCGTTTTGCCACATACAAAAGAGCGCATTTGTTATTCAGCAACTTGGACAGATTGGATGAAATCATTAACAATCCGGAAAAACCTGTTCAATTCTTATTTGCCGGAAAGGCGCACCCGCACGACAAAGCCGGTCAAGATCTCATCCGGCGCATTGTAGAAGTGTCGCGTATGCCACGCTTTATAGGAAAAATCCTTTTCTTGCCTAATTACAATATGGAATTGGCAAAACGGTTGGTCCAAGGAGTGGACGTATGGATGAATACACCCACCCGCCCGTTGGAAGCTTCCGGAACAAGCGGTGAAAAAGCGGCCATGAATGGTGTCATGCATTTTAGTGTGTTGGATGGTTGGTGGGTTGAAGGATATAGGGAAGGAGCCGGTTGGGCATTGCCGGAAGACAGGACGTATGAAAACCAATCTTACCAAGACGAACTGGATGCCACTACCATATACAATATGTTGGAGAACGAAATAGCGCCGTTATTTTACAAAAGAGATAAAAATGGGATTCCGGTAGAATGGGTGGCACATATTAGAAATACCATAACTCAGGTAGCCAACCGATTTACTACTACTCGTATGATGCAAGATTACGAAACACAGTATTACAGACCGCTTGCCAAACGCCATATGGAAATGACGGCCAATCATTATGAGCAGGCTCGAGAAATGGCGTTTTGGAAGAGGAAAATGGAAAGAGAGTGGGATTCCATAGAAGTATTGGAATATACACATCCGAACGATACAAAAGACGTGCTTACTTTGGGTAGTGAAAACGTATCAAAGATTACGCTTTATTTGGGAACGTTGTCAGCGGAAGATATTGGAGTAGAAATGGTTGTGACACGTCTTACAAAGGAAGGAGAAACGGTGCTGGATGAAATCATTCCCTACCATCCGGAAGAAGTATCTAACGGGCAGGTAACCTACGTGTGTAAGATTACACCCCAGACGGCAGGCTCTTATTATATAGCTTCCCGTATATATGCATACAGTTCAAAAATGCCGCATAGGCAAGATTTTGCTTTAGTAAAATGGTTGTAGCAGCTACAGGTTTTTTTGATGGAGTACACCTGGGACACAAGGCTGTACTAGACACGTTGACAGAAAAGGCGAAAAGCCTTGGAGCACAAAGTGTGGTGCTGTCTTTTTGGCCGCATCCAAGAGCTGTATTGCAGCAAGATGCCCATACATTTCGTATGTTGACGTCTTTGGATGAGAAGAAAGAAATGATCCACAGACTAGGTGTCGATGCCTTTAAGATCATTTCGTTTTCCAAGGATTTTTCTACTCTTTCATTTAAAGAATTTTGTAAAGAATATTTGGTAAAAGAATACGGAGTCAACGTGTTGGTTGCCGGTTTTGATCATCGTTTGGGCTGTGATGGAGTGAAAAATCGGGAGTATATGCAAGAGGAAGCCCGCACTTGTGGAATAGAAATCATATGGGTCCCGGAATACAAAACTGAACAGGGAGAACATATTAGTTCTACGAAAATACGGGCGGCTTTGGCTCAAGGGTCCATAGAAACGGCCAACCGTTGGTTGGGGTATCCCTATTGTTTGCACGGCGTTGTGGTGGAGGGAAATCGCATTGGAAGAACATTGGGATTTCCAACGGCCAACATGCAATTGTACGAACCCTTAAAACAAATTCCGGCCAACGGGGTGTACAAAGTAGAAGCCCGTCTGAACGGCAAATGGTATCCGGGAATGATGAACATAGGAGTACGTCCTACAGTGGCTGCACATTTGGAACAAACAATAGAAACACATATCTTTGATTTTGAAGACAACATATACGGGCTGGATATCCGGGTTAGGATGTTGAAGTACCACAGACAAGAAGTGGCCTTCCCCTCCTTGGAAGCTCTAAAAGAACAATTACTAAAAGATAAAGAGGCTTTGCAATGAAATCAGATTCATTGGTGACCCTATTGCTAAGTATATTAGCTATTTCCTTAGGAATTATCAACGCCAGAAAGAAGAAGAAACAGGCGATGGCAAAGCCTCGGCAAATATTTTTTGATCCGGAAAGCATAGAAGAAGAGGATGTTTTTCAAGAGCCGGTATCAGAACCCACGCGTGAACCTGAACCTGAACCTATTGAAGTACAGTCTGTACAGGATATACCGTCAAAGAAAAGTTCGAAGAAATTAAAAGAAATGGGATTTGACGCCAAAAAAGCAGTGTTGTTTTCAGAGATCCTCAAACAAAAATTCTAATTAAAAGTATACAAGAGTATGACTAAACCTCATTATCTCACAGCAGAAGGGCTGGAGAGATTGAAGAAAGAGTTACATCGGTTGACATCCGTAGAAAGGGAAGCAGCCGCCCGGGCTATTGCAGAAGCCAGGGATAAGGGTGATTTGTCTGAAAACGCAGAATACGATGCGGCGAAAGATGCACAAGGTATGCTTGAAATGAAAATTGCTCAATTGCAAAATACTATTGTCAATGCTCGTGTTATAGACGAATCCAAATTGAACACAGAAATAGTCCAAATCTTGAATACAGTCAAGATTAGGAACGTAGCCAATAAGTCCCTTATGGAAGTGACATTGGTTGCGGAAAGCGAAGCCAATTTAGAAGAAAAGAAATTGGCCGTTTCCTCCCCAATAGGAAAAGGACTATTAGGTAAGAAGAAAGGGGAAATAGCCGAGGTGGAAACTCCATCCGGTATGGTAGCCTTTGAAGTTTTAGATATAACGTTTTAATTATGGCGACTGTATTTTCACGTATTGCGGCCGGGGAAATCCCTTCATATAAAATTGCAGAAGACGATCGTTTTTATGCTTTTTTAGATATCAACCCCAGGAAACGCGGCCATACACTTGTCATTCCAAAACAAGAAGTAGATTACTTGTTTGATTTGGATGAGGGCAATCTTGGTGACTTGTTTCGTTTTGCACAGCGTGTTGCCAAAGCTATAAAACAGGTAGTTCCCTGTAACAGAGTAGGAGTAGCCGTGTTGGGGCTGGAGGTGCCTCATGCCCATATTCACTTGATTCCTATAGAAGCAGAAGGAGATATGAACTTCTCTCGTCCCGTTTACAAAATGTCTGCAGAGCAAATGCAGCAGCTGGCACAAATGATATCTGACAAATTCGAATAATTCCGTTATGAGACCCTATGTAATAATTATGGCAGTGGCACTAAGTGCCGGTTTGCTCTTTTCGTGCAAGGCAGATGACCAAGTACACATTTCCGGTATAGTTGAACATGTAGACGCAGAAGATGTGTTGCTGCTCAAGAGACTGGAATTTAGTACAGAGACGCTTATAGACACCCTGCGTACAGATGAGGAAGGCCGCTTTAAATACATCTTAAAAAAAGGCATAGAGCAACCGGGGTATTATTATATCTATCTAGGCAACAGGCAGGTGGCTGCTCTGATTCTCCAGAAAGGAGACGTGGTGACGGTTCATACGACAAAAGACGGAAGAGTAAGTCTCTTGGACGGTTCTGAAGAATCGGCCTTGTTGCAGCAAATCAACACGACCTTTTACAAAGCGGTCAAAAAATTCGATTCAATTTATCCTGCTTATGAAAAAGCTTCCGGGAAAGAGAGAGATAGAATGAGTTTGGAGTTGGGAAGCATTTTTATCAAATACAAACAGCAAGCCATTCGCTTTCTGTATCAATATCCGGGAGCCTTTGTAAATACGTCTGTGATTTTTCACTCTTTTCCGGGTCAACTGTATGTTTTTTCAGATCCAAAAGACGCTATGCTTTTGAAGATGGTATACGATTCGTTGTATACGTCGCATCCTTTTTCGCCTCATACGATGGCCATTAGGGATCGTTATGAAAGTATGGAAAAAGCTTTGAAAATGGAACACGCTTTGTTGCAGGCAGAGGTGTCGGACTTTCCTGATATTTGTCTTCCGGATAGAAACGGCCGCATGGTTTGCCTGTCTGAATGGAAAGGGAAAAGCATACTTTTGTCTTTCTGGCATTCCACAAATGTTCGTATGAGACTTGATAACAGAGAATTGTTGGATTTGTATGCTCAATATGCTCAAAAAGGATTGGAAATATTTCAAGTAGCCTTGGATAACGACAAAGCCGTTTGGGCGTCTTCTGTAAAAGATCAAGACATACCATGGATTAGCGTCTGCGATGGTATGGGAATTTACTCTTCATCAGTAACTTCTTACAATGTAGTAGAAATTCCAACGTTTTTTATCATCAACAAACAGGGAGATATCGTATCCAGGGTTAGTCACGTAGACGAGGCTATTGCAGAGATCAAACGCCTTTTTTAGGTTGTGTGACTTGATATTCTTTTAAGTAGTAAGGTACGTAATAAGCAACATCCTCAAAATTTTTATGGACGTATGCTTTGAAGGCAGCTTTGGCCATGCCGTCTGCATGTGCTTCCATAGGGAAAAACAGTGCGTTTTCATGTGAAATCCATTCTTTGCATTTCCGGGCTCCGTCTCCGGTAAAAACGACAGGACCTTGTGCCAAGATATCGGCAAAACTGTCGTCCTTAATCACCTCAGCATGTGCCGGCTTTATGGAAGAAGCCATTTTCCCATATTCGCTTTCCGTTACAGCAAAAAGAGCTGTGTAAACCTCTCTCCTTCGTGCATCTATCATAGGGCAGATGGCTCTGGGTGTCTGCTGCATGTGTTTGTCTATATACAATTGAGCAATCAATTCCAGGGAGCACACGTGAATCAGAGGAATACCGGCTCCAAAACAAAGTCCTTTGGCTGTGGAAACACCTACTCTCAACCCCGTGTAAGAACCGGGGCCACCGCTTACGGCTACGGCAGCACAATCCTCCATCTCCAATTGGCATTCTTTTAATAGTTGATCAATAAAAGGAGCCAAAACAGATGCATGTGCTCTAGGTTCTGACGTAGTGCGATTGGCAATAATCTCTGTTCCTTTGGCTAGCGATACGGAACACAGATCCGCAGCAGTTTCAATTAACAGGATGGGTTTCACTAACTTCCTCCTCTATATTGGGGGTCACTTTAGTACCGTTTTCCAACGTACGTGAAAGGGCGGAATAAGGTCCTACAACTACTTTGTCGTCTTTAGTTAGTCCTTCTTTGATTTCTATAAACAAGTGGTCTTGCAAACCGGAGGTTACTCGTTTGGAACGAACAGTATTGCCTTCTTCCAAGACAAATACTTGCTCTGCCAGTTCGTTCGGTCCCAATTGTAGTCTGATACTGTCCGGTAGCAGTTCCGGCCGTGTGATGATGCTTTGAATGGGGATAGCCAACACATTGCTTCTTGTTTCTGTATGTATAGATACAGATGCTGACATGCCGGGACGGAAAGGTGTTGCAAATTCCGGTGTTATCAAATCTGCATACGATTCAGGCAGTATGAAAACACGTACTTCAAAATTGGTGACTTGCTCCAAGGCGGAACCGATGTTTTTTGCAGAGTTTGCAATTTGCGTCACAACCCCTACAAATTTGCGACCCGGGTACGCATCTACTTCTACGGTAGCCGTATCGCGTTGGCGCAGTCTGACTATATCGTTTTCATTCACATCCACCAGTACTTCCATTTCTTCAAAATTTGCTATGCGCAACATCTCTGTACCTGCCATTTGGCTGGTTCCTACCACACGTTCTCCTCTTTCCACATCCAATTTGGAGACGATGCCGTCCATAGGGGAGAAAATAGTTGTTTTGGCAAGGCTTTCTTCTGCCTCTGCCAGAGCCGCTTTGGAACTTTGGACATTGAATCTTGCAGCGTTAAGCTGTTCTCCGGCTATGGAATATTCAGATGAAGAAGATTCAAATTCTGCTTGAGAAATGGCTTGCTGTTCGTACAACGCCAAATTTCTATTGTAAGACAACTCTACTTGGTTGAATTGTGCTTCTTGTTGTGCCAGTTGTGCTTTAGCCTGGTTTAGCGCCGCGTTCATTCTGTCGCGTGCGGAACGATATTGGTCTTGCTTGATTTGAAGCAATATTTGCCCTGCTTTTACGTAATCACCTTCAGCTACATTTAAGGCTACTATTTCACCCGAAACGTCCGGGCTGATTTTCACTTCCGTAACCGGCTGAATCTTCCCGTTGGCCGGAATGATTTCTGTAATATTCCTGACAACAGGATGGGCTGTTTCCACAGCTATTCCTTTGCCGGCTTTGTTTCTGCCCAATACTATTAGTAAAACTATAAGCACTGTGGCGCCAATTGTAATCCAAAGTAATGATTTCTTCATGAAGTATGATGCTGTTATAATGTAATGGGGATTCCTTTATAAAAGTCCAGGATTTTTAATTTGAAGACATGTTCAAATTTGGCCTGGATGTAGTTGCTTTTTGCTTTAAACAAATTTGTTTTTGATACTATGTAATCTGTGCCGTTTAGCATACCTATGTCAAACTTTTGCTGTACGTACCTGAACGACTCTTCCATAGCCAACATGTTCTTTTCTGCTGCCTCTACTCTAAGGTACGTAGACGTGGCGTCGTTGGCTGCTTGCTGCACTTCTTTCATGAGCAGTTGTTTGGCATTTTCCATTTCCAATTGGGCCATCTCTACCCCCAGCTTTGCGTTTTTTACACTTGTGTTGATTTGCCATCTGTTGAAAATAGGGATGGTCATGGACAGGCCGATGGAAGGGTTGTTGTTGTTCTTCATTTGCTCCCAAAAATCGGCTGAAGTATTTCCAAACAAATCATCCAATCCACCGCCTCCGTTCGTGTCGTCGTCTCCGTTGTCATCAGGATCGGGGTCCGGTTTTCTCCTTTTGTTGGCATCTGAATAGAAAGAAGAATAGCCTACTGAAAGTGTAATCCTGGGATAGCGACCGCCTTGGGCAATAGCCAGTTCGTGTTTTCTTTGTTCCAATCCGTACTCTGTCTTTTTGATTTGTGGCAAATTCAAAGATGTGTAAAACATTTCTTCTACAGATACGGGGTCCATAGAAGGAAAATCTTCGTCTTGCGGAATCAGAATTTGAAAATCCGATGATGCAGGAATATCAAGAAGCTGTTTTAAAACAAGGTAGTACGTTCTTAAGTTGTTTTGTGCTTCAACTACTTGCAATTCTTCTGTAGCCAATTGGGATTCAATTTCAAGCAAAGCGCTTAGGGGTTGTCCTCCGGCATCTACCAATTTTTTAGTTCTGTTGCGTTGTTCAGCAACGCTTTCCCTGCTTTGTATAGCTGCTTGTAAAATTTCTCCGGCAAGCAATACGTTCAGATAGCTGCGAGTAATTTCTATGGAAATATCGTTTTTTAATTTTTGTACTTCTTCAACGGCAATATGCCATTTGGATTTTTCTTGTTTTACCGTATTGAGTCTTTGTAGTCCGGAAAACAGGTCCATGTCTGCATAGATTCCTACACCGGTATTGCTACTTCTGACATGGTTGAGGATGGTTAATGTAGATAAGTCTACCGATTGTCCCCAGTTGATGTTTTCACTTACCCTGGCGCTTAGGGAAGGAGTAAAAGCCATTTTAGACTGAAAATGAATGTTTTCCGATTGCCGGACGCCCAGTTCTTGTTGCTTGATGGTCAGGTTGTTTTCCCATGCATAATGGATACACTCTTCTAACGACCATGTGTTTTGGGCTTGCAGAAATGCTGGAAACAAAAGAAGCCATGACAGAAAGAGAACGCAACATTTTTTCATAATATTCTGAGTATATCACGCAAATATACTTCTATTTGAATAAAATACAATAACCATTCCCAAAACTAAAAGGAGACTCAAAACCGTATGCAGAGCTGCATGTGGAGCACCGTATACGAGCGTTACATGGGGGAGCGTTGTATGAAATGTGTAAATAATAATATTATATGTCCAGTGTACGGGAATGCACAACAACAATCCTTTTTTCCGGTAAAGAAAAGAGAGAGCAACACCCAGGATAAAGCGCTGAATCAAAAGCGATACAGATTCAGGTCTGTGGCATAGGGAAAACAAAAAGGCCGGAAGCAATACAATAAGCCATGCGGGCATATGGATGGATTTCATTCTAACGGTTAAAAATTCCCTGAAAAGCAATTCTTCACAAACAGCAACAACACCAAACGACACCATGCAATTGATCAAAAAAACCGAGTGCTTTAGTTCATTGAAAACGTCACCAATCAGAAGAAACGAGAGAGCAGCAACGGGAACGATCAGAGACGCCGTAACAAGGAAGATGCCCGTCCAGGGGATAGGGCCAAGCTCCGTTATTTTACTTCTTTTTCTCTTTACATAAGCAAGTCCCATGCATAGGCAACCCAAAGCATTGACCAGCATCAAATCGGCTCCTTTTGAACGTGCAAAAGCCAATAAAGGAAAGGTGCATATGCTGAAAATCAGGTACAGGAAAAACGGATAAGCAAGAAATGCATACTTGCGCATAGATGTGATGGGTAGAAAAAACAGGGCAGGTGGACCTGCCCTGTGGTTGTTTAACTAAAAGATGTCTATAAGGAATTTGAACTTATGAACTAAGCTTTCTCCCAGGTCGTAAAGAGTACGGAAAGCCATTCCCAATATTTCACCAATTTGATAGGCAAGTTCTTTATCTATATTAGATGAAGCCATGCCTGCAGTAAGTGCACAACAAGCACTATCACTCAGCAATACAAAACCTTGTACATGTTCTTTCGTTTTCATTTCCATCAATTGTTTTTGTTCCACCCTGCAATAAATCCATCAATAAAGCTGTCAACATTTCTTGCCAGCATACTTAACAGGAGTCCCGCAGACCCCAGCTTGGAAGCCAATCCATCTAAAATGGTTTCCAGAACATCGCCCAACATTCCGTAATCGGAACCTCCTCCGGTAATGGCGCATTGTGCAACCGAATCCAGGGATGTGAACCCAAAATCCTTCATCACGTATTCGTTCATAACTTTTAGGTTTAAAAAATGGTTCTCACAGTTTAGGCGCGTGAGATTCCGCCTGCAAGCGCGCTTTTGCATATGGTTTTACAGTCCTTGCTGCCTGCACCAGGCGGCATACTGACCGTTTTGTTGTATCAATTCCGTATGGTTGCCTTTTTCTGTAATACGACCGTCGTTCAGGACGTAAATGTATTGGGCAATAGATAAAGTAGACATGCGATGTCCAATAATGATGATGCCCATTCCTTGTCGGCTCCATTTCCGCAATGCCTTTAACACGGCTTCTTCTGACGTGCTATCCAAGGAAGAAGTAGCCTCGTCAAGGACAATCCAGGAAGGTTTTCTGTATGCGGCTCTGGCCAAAGCAATCCGCTGACGTTGACCGCCGGACAACTGCACTCCTTGTTCTCCTATGGGGGTGAGAATCCCGCGAGGCAACGACGATAGGAAAGGCTTCAATCCCAGTTCGTCGCACAAAGCAGCCACTCGGTCCATATCAGGCGTCGTATCACCCAAGACGATGTTGTCCAACAGGCTGCCTTCCAGCAGATCTGCTTTCTGCGGCACAATTCCCACCACTTTGCGCCAGTCGTCAAGCGGAATGTTGTCTGTATTTGTATTTCCAAGCCAAATGGAACCGCTATCGGGCAGATACATCTTCAGGATCAAAGAACCGAGCGTACTTTTACCGGAGCCGCTTTCACCGGCAATACCTGTAATTTCTCCTTTTGGGAACGTACAGTGAAAATCATGAAAGAGTGTCAGTCTTCCGGGGTAATGAAAAGAGATGTTTTTAAAAACCAAGTTTCCTTCAAGCGGCTCGGAATATTGATGGCAGCAACCATCGGGAACGGGGTTTTGCTCAGGAGCAAGTTCCATAATTTCAAACAAACGCTCTGTGGCAATCCGAGCGTCCCTGTATTTTTGACTGAAAGAAATGACATCGTTGACGGGTGCTGAAAAGTAAGCGGTTAAAGCATAAAATGTGAGCAATTGGCCAAAAGTAAGTACATCGCGAGTAACCCATAAAGCGCCCAACCACAAAATGGCAAGTCCCATGCTTCTATGCACAGCGTCTCCCAAGACAGAGGCTCTCAATTGATTCATCCCGCCTTGCCATGCGTCTTCCACATAATTGCTGTATTTATCATGTACTTGGTCAATCATATATTCTTGTGCCGTACAGTATTTGATTTGAGCAACGCTGCGTAAGGAATCTACCAGATGTGTTTCCAACTGCGCTCTGGATACCATAATCTTTCTTTGTGTCACTATATTGCGCTTGTCAAAGACATAGTATATAAGGGCGTACAACGGGATGGCTCCCAGACACAACAAACTCAGCGTTTTGTTAAACAGGAACATGACACTTAAGGAAAAGAAGAGCGTGAAAAAACTAAGTACGATATTGAGGATACCTGCACTTAAAAACGTACTTACTTTAGAGGTGTCGTTCATACGAGCCACCAATTCGCCTGATTGGCGTTGGTCAAAAAAGCGTTGAGGCAGGTACAAGATGTGTCTGTAAAAACCGCTTACCAAGCGGATTGCCATTTTGAGTCCTGTTCGCAACAGTATTCTTACCCTGAAAACGTTGAGTACCATAGAGCAACAAGCTATATACGCTATAGCAAATCCCATCATGTGTAAGAAGTTTCTTGCGCTGCCCGGTATGATTTTGTCTGCAATTTGCTGTAGAAACAAAGCCGAGGCGATACCGGCAAACGTGTACAGCAAGGATGCGGTAAGAGCGATGCCTAATGGCTGTTTGTTTCCTTTTAGCAACACGCGTATTCTGTCTGTGAACTTAGGGATGAAATTTCCCTTTTGGAACGATTCACCCGGTTTGAAAGTTACGATGACCCCTGTCCAAGTTTCGGCAATTTCCAAAGCTGTTTTATGATGTATACGCCCGTCTTCCGGGTCCATGATTCGGAATTTGGTTTTTCCTTTAGGCACACGCAGCGTGAAAAAAGGTTGGAATACAAAAGGAGATGTGCCATAAAACACAACAAAGTGGCTGTATCCGTTTTTCTTCAAAACATGCAATACGCAAGGAACGGGAAGAGAGTGAAACAAGGCTTCATCTATAGGTTCTGCAGAAGCATCCCGACCGAAAGCTTGTGTTTCCAAATGCATATGTGTTGCTCCTTCTCTAACGCCTTGTATGGAAATGCCGTGCGTCTGAGTGCCGCTCCATTGTCGGATTTGTTCCAGAGGCAAACGCAGTCCAAACCAGGCAGCAACAGACGCAAGGCATGCAGCTCCACAATCACTTATATGGTGTTGCTTTATACGGACTCCTTTCATACAGCACATGCATAATAATAAGGAGCTGCCTCAACAACATCTACTTCCCCGTATTCAATCAACAGGTCCCGCACATTCCTGTTCATTTCAAATACAGAAATCTCCTTCACAGGCAGCTCCGTGGTCAGAAAATGGATAAAGAAAACCATCCCGCACAGTGTGGCAAATACCAGAGCAGCAAACAGAAATAAAAACCCCTTCTTATTCTCGAATGAAAAAACCCTATCATCATTTGCAGCTCTTTTGAGTGCCAAGTAGGACGGCTTACTTTGTGGTATCATGTCACAAACCTACTTTCCTGAAATAGAAAAAAGAGGATAAAAGGTATAAATGATAGAAGAAAATGGAAGAATTTTTTCCTTATTTTAGAAAGGGCAAATACGGCAAGAGAGCTTCTCCAAACTTCAAAATCAAAGGATAGAAAACAGAAGCTTCCAATGCACGATCAGGGAGGAATGGAGTATAAGACTCTATTAGGTGCAGCACATGCATGAGGACGGCCAATATGATATTCCATTTGATCCAGCCAAAAAGAATTCCGGCCAGCCTGTTAAGCCATCCCAACAGGATTATTTTTATCAGTTTTTCTAAAATATGACCGACCAATCGGACAACAACAACGACTGCAATAAATGTGGCCAAAAAAGCAACAATACGTAAACCGTCTCCGTTCCACCCAAACCATTGCACAATGTAATCGGCTGCCACATCTGTAAAGCGGTAAGCTACGTAACAAGCCAGCACTACAGCAAGAATTCCGAAAACTTGTTTGATAAGACCTTTGGCCAATCCTTCAATGACTCCAACAGTCCAAAATAGTAAGATAATTGCATCTATGTAATTGAAAGAAAGTTTCGCCAACATGTTTCCAAAGATAGCTAAGATTCGTATCTTTGCAAACTATTTTGACTGCTGATTGTTATGAAGTTCCCGGAGTATAAAACCTTTGATCTGCCTGCATTGCAGGAAAAAATTGTTGAAAAATGGAACCATGAAAAAACGTTCCAACGAAGTGTGGATATGCGACCCAAAGAGCGCTCTTATGTGTTTTTTGAAGGGCCGCCTTCCGCAAACGGTATGCCGGGTATTCACCATGTGATTTCCAGAGCAATCAAGGATGTGGTATGCCGATACAAAACGCAGCAAGGATACAGGGTAGAAAGAAGAG
>DUNA01000063.1 GCA_012839605.1 Bacteroidales bacterium | reverse complement strand
TCGTATGTCACTTACTACCCTCGCCAAAAAGAGCTGGTTTCTGCGTTTTCTTGGGAGGGTAGTAAGTCGCTGTTTCCGGGCCGAGGCGTTAACTCAAAGACACACAACAACTTGCAGCACTACGTCGTCGCATGTCACTTACTACCCTCGCCAAAAAGAGCTGGTTTCTGCGTTTTCTTGGGAGGGTAGTAAGTCGCTGCTTCCGCGCCAAGGGTTTAACTCGCAGGCTGCCAGCATGTTGTGACGTTAAGCCGTTTCCTGTCACTTACTACCCTCGCCAAAAAGGGCTGTTTTTGCGTTTTCCGCGAAAGGTAGTGAGTAGTGGTTTTGAAGAAGATGTGCTAATATGCAGGTATATAGCGAGTTGCAGAAAGGATCGCTCCGCTAACGCTCACTACTCTTTAACTAAAAGAGACAAGTCAGGAAAAAGATTGTATTCAGCAAGCTCCGGATGGAATAAGACGGTGCAATCCTATTCCGTTAGATCCTTTTATCAGAATAATTTTGTCTTTTAACGGGTGTTCTTTTAAATAAGCCATCAATTCTTCCGTTGTGGCAAAGCACATGCCGCCGGCCTGTTCTTCCTTTACAGCTTTGCCAAAATGATCGCCTACCCAAAATACTTGGTCCGGTTTCATGGCAACGACCAAACGTACCGTATCCACATGTGCCTGATGGGCAGAGGCCCCTAATTCCAACATGTCTCCCAATATGGCACACTTACCCTTTCCGGGCAAAGAATGCCAATTTTCCAAGGCTGATTTCATGCTTACGGGATTGGCGTTGTAGGCATCGGCAATACATACGTTATGGGCTGTGCGCACCCATTGAGAACGGTTGTTGGTGGGCTCGTACGCGGCAACAGCAGCTGCGGCTTGTTCCGGTGCAATTCCATAATGTGCCCCCACTGCCAACGCCGCCAACACATTGGGAACGTTATACAAACCGGTCAAATGCGTCTGTATTTCCGGATAGCCCGGTACGCGCAACAGCAAACGTCCGTCGGGCTGCAGGGCTTGTACAGACTTTCCGGCCTGCTCGTTCTCTGCCTGTGGCCCGTCTCCATAAAACACAACGTTATCGGCTATGCCCCTCTCTGTAAGCATACCCGTCAATACAGAATCGTTCTCATGGCAAAACACCGTTCCTTCATGGCCTTTCAAATAATCGTATAAGACCCCCTTCTCTTTTTTTATCCCTTCCAAATCACCCAACCCTTCCAAATGAGCACCACCCACATTCGTTATCAATCCGGCCGTTGGACGGCACAGAGAAGTCAGCAAGGCTATTTCGCCCATATGATTCGTCCCCATTTCCAAAACAACCATATCTGTCCGGCCGGTTATGTTCAGCAGCGTCAAAGGCAATCCTATGTGGTTGTTCAAATTGCCCTCCGTGGCCGTCACGTTGTAACGGGCAGAAAGAACAGAGGTGATCAATTCTTTCGTCGTCGTTTTTCCGTTGGATCCGGTAAGAGCAATGACCGGCACATTGTATTGCTTCCTATGGTAAGCTGCCAATTGTTGCAATGCTTTGAGGACATCCGGAACCAACACATATTTGATGGTTTCTTCTGTTGTATGTGGAATAACACACGGGTTATCTACCACAGCATAAGCAGCCCCTTTTTCTAAAGCCTCTTTTGCAAAAGCATTTCCGTCAAAACGGTCTCCTTTCAAAGCAAAAAAGATACACCCGGCTTTGATTTTCCTTGTATCTGTACATACAAAAGGATGGTCTTTAAACAACTGATACCATTCTTCCATGATCCTACCATTTACCCGTTTTATTGCTCCCCTGTAGAGCCGAACCCTCCCGCTCCACGCTTTGTAGGCGTCAACTCTTCCACTTCTTCCCAGTCCACCTTACTATGTGCTGCCACTACCATTTGCGCTATACGTTCACCCGGCTCAATAACTGCGGATTCCTTTGATGTATTTACCAGCAACACACAAATTTCCCCGCGATAATCTGCATCTATCGTTCCCGGACTGTTCAATACCGTTATGCCTTTACGTGACGCCAATCCGCTCCGCGGTCGGATTTGTGCTTCATACCCGGCCGGCAATTCCACATACAACCCCGTAGGCACCAACACCCTTTCCAGCGGTTGCAATGTCAGTGATTCCAAGACATGAGCCCTGATGTCCATTCCGGCAGAAAGTGGCGTAGCGTAGGCAGGAGAAGGATACGGAGAACGATTGATGATTTTGATTTTCATAATTACAAAAATAGAAAAAAAACACTACCTTCGCTTCGATTTAACATGTTCTATCTATGAAAAAAACAACAGTCGTTATTCTAATAAGTATGAGTGCTTTTTTAATAAGCTCCTGCAATTGGACAGGAAAAAAAGCAAAAAAAGCTCAAGCTGCCAAAAGTGAAAGTGAACAAACAACAGATATTTCTATGGAAGAAAAAATTGCTTTTGACCCCCAAGTGTTACCGGAAGACCCTGTCTTTGAAATCAAAACTACAAAAGGGAATATGATCGTACGTCTGTACAAAGAAACGCCGCTGCACAGAGATAATTTTGTCAAATTGGCGTCCGAAAGATACTACGACGGCATTCTGTTCCACAGGGTTATTCATAATTTCATGATCCAATGCGGAGACCCGCAATCGCGTACGGCCGCACCCGGTGAAAGATTGGGTTCCGGAGGCCCCGGTTATACCGTTCCTGCAGAGTTTGTTCCGGAATTGTACCACAAGAAAGGAGCCTTGGCATCTGCACGCACAGGCGATGCCGTCAATCCGGAAAAAGCATCCTCGGGTTCGCAGTTCTATATTGTACACAACGAAGCCACGTGCCGTCAACTGGATGGAAACTACACTGTCTTTGGAGAGGTCATTGAAGGATTGGAAATCATAGATATCATAGCCTCCGCTGAAACAGGCCCGGCAGACAGACCCGTGGAAGACATTCGCATCCTAAGTATTTTACCTGCGCAAAATTAATACATTGTGAATATAAAAAGATGCCGGCTGCTAGCAGCCTGGCTGCTCCTCTTTGTTGCCTGCGAGAAACAACCTCTTCCACCCATTGATAACGGAAACGGAACAAAACCTCCTTTTTCTATCAGTCTCAACTGTCAAGGAGCCGTTGTCATTGATTACGACACAGGTGACGTTTTATACTCTATGGCTCCTGATTTTCAGCTGGTTCCTGCCAGCATGACCAAAGTCATGACCATGTACATTGCTTTTGATCATATAGACAAAGGATACCTGTCTTTGGACTCCCAAATTCCCATCAGTCCTTATGCTGCATCGCGTTCTGTAAACCCGGGAGAGTCCAATGTGCCCTTGACAGCAACACCTACGTATTCAGTGGACGAACTGATAGGGGCTTTGTGTGTGGTATCCGGCAATGCGTGCGCTGTGGCACTAGGCGAATACTTTGTTGGAGGAATGGGAACAACCCAGGCTTATGAAAAACAGTTTGCCAAAGAAGTCATGAACCACTACGCAGATTCGCTGGGATTGGACGCACATTTTGACGATGCTTCCGGATTGTCCTCTCTCAATTACATAACGCCGTTGTCCATGGCCAAACTCACGCGCGATTTTATCAGGCGTTTTCCCATTATTCTGGAATACACCTCTAAAACAAAATTGGATTTCAGAGGAACCATATACGGAGCTACGAACGGCATGTTGCCCGGTATGAGTTACGCCTATCCCGGCTGTGATGGTTTTAAAACAGGTTACACTACGGCAGCACAGCTTTGTATTACTACTACTGCCAAAATGGGCGACAAACGGGTGATTGCCGTAGTCATGAAAGCACCCACCTCTGCGTTACGGTATCAAGACGCCAGGCAGTTGATGGATTACGGTTTTACAGTATTGCTGAATTGATGCTTACGGCATCCAGGTAGTATCCCTAAAATCCAAAATGCGTTTGATGGATTCTGTGGCTTCTCGGGCTGCATTGAATGCACCCAGTTCCAAACATTTGGCATACGCGTTGAGCGCCTCGCCCCAGTTTTCTTCTTTACGGTAGATGCTGCCCAGTTTGTACCAAGCGTTCTGGTCTTTAGCCCCTTCTTCTGTTTGAACGTATTGTTTCAATGCCTCTTTGCTTTCCATACTTCTTTTTTATACGATTCCGGAAAAACCCATAAAAGCCAGTGCCAAAATACCGGCCGTAATCAACGCAATAGGCACTCCTTTAAACGGTTGCGGAACACCTACCAATTCCATATGTTCTCTCATGCCGGCAAACAGAATCAGTGCCAACCCAAAACCGGCAGCCATAGCGGCCGTATAGACGAGCGCTTGCGGCAAGGTAAGCAAGGCCGGTGTTCCTCCAAAAGAAAATTCTTGAGTCACTACCAATATAGCTACTCCCAACACGGCGCAATTGGTGGTAATTAAGGGAAGAAAAATACCCAATGCCTGGTACAAAGCCGGTGAGATTTTCTTAAGAACAATCTCTACCATTTGTACGAGTGCGGCAATGACCAAAATAAAGGTAACGGTCTGCATGAAACCTATTTGCAACGGGTTCAACACATACATCTGGATCAAATACGTAATGAGCGTTGACAGTGTCATTACAAACAAAACGGCTGCACTCATACCTACGGCCGTGGAAATCCTGTTTGATACACCTAAAAAAGGACATACCCCAAGAAATTGATTCAGAACAATGTTGTTTACAAAAACAGCAGATATGATGATCAATATATATTCCATAACGTCAGGCTTTCTTTAATTTATTAAACAACACCATCAAATAGCCTAAAGCCAAAAACGCTCCGGGGGCCAAAATAAAGACAAGGATGGCATCTCCCGGAATCAATTTCAATCCAAAAAACGACCCGGCTCCCAACAGTTCCCTTACTATTCCCAATACGGTCAACGCCAAGGTAAATCCCAATCCGGAACCCAAACCGTCTAGAAAAGAATCCAAAGGTTTGTTTTTGCTGGCATACGCCTCGGCCCTACCCAACACAATACAGTTGACCACAATCAAAGGAATGAACAAGCCCAACGTTTGGTATAACGCCGGTACGTACGCTTGCATAACCAACTGTACCACCGTTACAAAAATGGCAATGACTATAATAAAAGCCGGTATCCTTACCTTAGAAGGTATAAAACCGGCCAAAAGGGAAATCACGTAATTGGACAACATCAATACAAACGTGGTAGCCAAGCCCATACTCATACCGTTGATGGCAGATGTAGTGGTTCCCAACGTGGGACACATGCCCAATACCAATACAAACGTGGGATTCTCTTTAATAATCCCTTGTGTAATAATTTTCCATTTACTCATACCTTGCCTCCTTCTTGTGTTGCAATGTGTTGAAACGCCTTATAAGCCACTTCCATGGCATGGCAAAACGCCCTGGAACTGATGGTGGCCGCTGTAATGGCATCTACCATACCTCCGTCTTTCTTTACCGCCAAAGTGAACGTTGCCGGATGCTTTCCTTTGAACTGCGTACTGAAATCGCTTTTCTCCGCATCCAACTTGTCGCCCAAGCCCGGTGTTTCCGAGTGCGATATAAGGGCCGAGTTGAATATGGTGCCATCGGGCAAAAAGCCTACCATAATCTGAATGGGACCTCCAAAGCCCCTTGTGGTAACTACTTCTACTGCCCATCCAACCGGCTCTCCGTTAAACAAAGCCGGATAAGCTTTTATTACCTGTCCTTCCAAATCCATCTCAAAACACTCTTCTGAAGGGGTGTTGTCAAATTCAGGCAGTACTCCCATTAAAGCACGGTTCACTTTAGCTGTTTGTGCTGCTTCTATAGGACCGTGTGTCAACAAATACACACCTCCCAATATGGCAGACCCTCCAAAACAAATCAACAGCAGGGTCAAAAACATATTTTTAAACGAAGATTTTTTAGCCACGACTCACCTCCTTTTGATACGGAAAAGGTTTGATTTTATTAATAAGCGGTACCCAAGCGTTCATAAACAAGATGGCAAACGACATGCCTTCCGGATAGGCACCCCACACCCTGATGATTACCGTCACTACTCCAATACCTACTCCAAAAATTATCATACCTAAGGGAGACATGGGAGAAGTCACGTAATCGGTTGCCATAAAGAAGGCCCCTATCAACAAGCCTCCCGTTAACAAATGAAACAACGGATCTGCAAATTGTGCAGGGTTAACCCAATACAGGATCCCTGAGAACAAAGCAACCGTTACAAGAATAGCTATGGGGATAATAGGCTTAATCACTTTTCGCACCAACAAGTAGACAAATCCAATCAAAAGAGCCACGCCGGAAGCCTCTCCCATAGAGCCGCTCATGTGTCCCAAAAACAATTTTCCATACGTCAAGCCCTCTTGGTTGATCAACGCCTGTGGAGTAAGACCGAGCGATATGCCTTCTTTTACCAGACCCAGTGGCGTTGCTCCGGAGAGTGCATCGGGCAACTGTCCCTGGACACCCAACAAAAACCCGGGAATCAAGGGATTCTCCGGTGAAAACATACCGTTGGACAAAGCCCAATTTGTCATTTGAACGGGAAAAGAAACGAGCAAAAAAACGCGAGCCACCAGAGCCGGATTGAAGAGATTGTGCCCCAATCCCCCAAACGTCATCTTAGCAATACCAATAGCTACCACACATCCAATCAAAACCATCCACCAAGGAGCAGAAACGGGCAAATTCAATGCAAGAAGCAGCCCCGTCACAACAGCCGACAAGTCGCGTACCGTTGTCTCCTTTTTCATTAAATACTTGGCAATCAAATGTTCTATCAACACACAGCCGGTCACAGATACGGCAAGTACCAGAAAAGCACTGATTCCTGCCAAATACAAGCTTACCAATACAGCCGGCACAAGGGCTATGATGACATCCAGCATAATCCCTTTTGTGGATTCTTTGGTATGTATATGCGGAGCCGGCGAAACAAGCAGTTTATCCATATTATTTTTTCCTTATATTCTTCAACGATGTGTTTTTAGCCAAACGAATCAAGTCCAACAAAGGCAAATGAGCCGGGCAAGCATACAAGCAAGAACCGCAGTCAATGCAATCAAAAACACGGTATTCGTCCAGTTCTTCCGTTCGTCCCGCCAACGCCAATTGATACAGCAAATAAGGCTGCAAGCGCATGGGGCAGGCTTGGAAACATTTGGCACAGCGAATGCATTCTCCCGGTTCAAGACGCTTTGTCTCTTTTTCCGTCAACAACAACAATCCCGAAGTGCTTTTTACTACAGGTGCTTTCATGTTTACCACGGCTTTGCCCATCATAGGACCTCCGTTGACTACTTTTGCTATATGCGGCAACAAATTTCCTTCAGCATCAAGCGCTCCGGCTGTCTTCAACACGTCTTCAATAGGAGTTCCTATCCTGAATCGATAGTTGTATTGTATTTTCGGATCACTACCGGTGACAGTCAACACGTTCGTAACCAGAGGCTTATTCTTTTGAACGGCTTCATATACTGCAAAAGCCGTCCCTACATTCTGGACAATGGCTCCCGTAGAAATAGGCAAAGCAAACGAAGCTACTTTCCTTCCCAACACCGCATCTATCAACTGCTTTTCTCCTCCCTGAGGGTAGCGTTTTTTTAAAGGAACCACCTTCCATTGCAGATAGCCCGCCGTTATCTTTTGCATAGCCTTGATGGCTAGCGGCTTGTTTTTCTCTATTCCTATGACTCCCGTTACTCCCGTTCCCAGAACACGCCTCATCAATTCTGCTCCAATCATCAATTCTTGCCCGTGTTCCAACATCAAGCGATAGTCGGATGTCAAGAAGGGTTCGCACTCGGAACCGTTGATAATCAAAAATTCCGGATTCATGCCCTCAATAGGCGTCAGCTTTACATACGTTGGAAACGCCGCTCCGCCCAATCCCACAACACCCATTTCTTGAATTTTCTGGAACGTATCCTTAGGTACCATAGTGATTTCCTGTTTCACCTGTGCCGTTCTGTCTATAGTATCCAGCCAATCGTCTCCTTCCGTCTCTATGACGACGGTCTGGACCCTTTTGCCCTGAAAATCCGGATACAACCCTACATCTGTTACCGTTCCGCTCACAGAAGCGTGAATGGGAGCTGAAACAAAGCCGGCAGCTTCCGCCACCACTTGTCCTACCAAAACTGTGTCACCTTTCTTCACTACCGGGGCAGCCGGTATGCCTAAATGTTGATTCATAGGCAAAAAGACACGCTCGGGCACAGGAAGGTCCACTATGGACACGTCTTTGGAAAACTTGCTGTCGTTTGGATGAATACCTCCAATAGAAAACGTTTTACTCATGAACTACCTCTTGTTTTTTTGGCGGAAAATTGATTTCTAAAATACTGTGCGTGGGACATACTGCCACACATTTTCTACACAAACGACATGCGTCGGGGTCTATATACGCCAGATTATTAGTAATAGTAATGGCATCGAACGGGCAAGCTTTTACACACAATCCGCATCCGATACATCCCACAGGACAAGCTTTACGCGTGAGTGCGCCTTTGTCCTTGTTCATGCAAGACACAAAAATCCTCCGGTTCTTCGGGCCTTTGGGTCTGATTTCTATTATGCCTCTTGGGCAAGCCTTTACACAAGCTCCGCAAGATGTACATTTGTCTTCATCAACTACAGGCAAGCACGTTTCCGGGTCTATGGTCAGTGCATCAAACGCACAAGATTGTACACAATCTCCCAATCCCAAGCAGCCAAAAGAACAAGCCGTTTCCCCTCCGTATAGATCGGCAACTACGGCACACGACGGCGAACCGTCGTATACGTTCAGTTGCGGCCTTACTTGGCAAGAACCGTTGCAACGCACAACGGCTACCTTGGGGGCTTGTTCCAGGGTATCTCTACCCAAAACCATGGCAGCCATCTGCATGGCTTTATTGCCTCCTACAGGACAAAACAAATCTGTACGTTCCGGATTGTTGACAAAAGCCTCTACAAAAGCCCTGCAACCGGCGTAGCCGCAACCGCCGCAATTGGCACCCGGCAATACTTCAAGAACCTCATCTATACGGGGATCTTCCTGTACGTTGAATTTCTGTGCAACAACGTATAGCACCACCGCCAGTAATCCCCCTAACAAGCTAAGGATTAGGACGGTGTACAGTAAAGTAGAAATCATTTTGGATACGATATTTGAGCAAATATAGAACAAAATAATAGATTCCTATACACAAGAGAGCAAATACCCCCACCACCCATTCCTTCATTTTCAATATGGAAAAACACGTTACGGAAAGTCCCAACAAAAGAGCAGGAATGCCCATTCCATACCACAAGGCTTTAAAACCCAATCGTGTATGCATACTGATAACAACTTCTTCACCCAATACGGGAGTCCATCCTTCCGTTCCTTGAAAACGAGTAATCTCTTTTCTTTTTTTTGCAGACAGCGAACAATATCCTTTTGCATGACAGCCGGAACATGCTCCTTCTGTAACAATCTCTACTTTGAGGGGATTTGTAGCTGTAACTATGCCTTTATGAGTTATGGTTTCTTTAGAATGCATGTTATTTTATCTTGCTGGTAAGCGGGAACCGCAAGTTTTCATAATGGCAAAGCCTGCCTGTCACCCTTCCTACGACTACGGGCGATTCCAAAAATAACGGGATTCTGTTTCTGTCGTCACTAATCCAGAAGCGCAAATCTTCTTTCCCATCAAACACCACACCTGCTACCGTTTGTGCAGAGAATTTCAACGCTTTGAATGTGCCCATACCCGGGATACGTATTTCTTCACGTCCGTCAAAACGCAAATACAATTCAAAGATTTCTTCGTCAATGGCAAAAGAAATGGGTGACACATCTCCCGGTATCATAGTGTCTACATTGAAGTTCCGTAAAAAATAAAAGACGGTGACCAGATCAAACGTACAAACCCTGCCCGGTAACAACGTATCCTGTACAGACCCATCTTTGCGTATGATGCGTGCCTGGATGGAATAGTCCTGATTGTACCTGTAGTAATTCTGAATGGTGTACTTTCCTTCATGAATATCTCGCATGAAATATACGGGCCGCAAATTCGATTTCTTAAAATGGCTCTCGTAATAATCATCAACTTTAAAGAAAGTACTGAAGAATTTTAACGTTTGGATGCGACCTTTGGCTTGAAAACCCGGTTCCCCCCCATCTAAGATTTTTTCACTCAATTCCATAGAGACCGTGCCTACGTCTGTATTTACCACACCCCACGTATAGCTGGCCATCAACGTGATTTTTTCTCCCGGTCCAAACGCCAAGCGTGACGGCGGGACATCGTGTACCGGCAAACACGGTTTGTCTGTTTCTTGTGCTGAAAGTATAAGAGATCCCAACAGCAAAATCCCTGTAAGAAAAATGTTCCTATAAGACGCCAAAGGTATCATTCAGGTCGTTCATTTGGTTCATCCGCGAGGCGTACGTCACTGTTTCATCGGTAGCAAAATCCGGACCACCTTCGTCCAAGTCCATAAAACGGATTTCAGAACTCCTAAAGCGCATGGAAAACTCACCAACGGCTCCGTTCCTGTGCTTGGCTATGATGACATCGGCAATTCCTTCCAAAGAACGTCCTGAATCATCTTCTTTATATCCATAATATTCCGGACGGTATAAAAAGATCACAATATCGGCATCTTGCTCAATAGCACCGGATTCCCTCAAGTCACTCAATTGCGGTTTGCGTGTTCCTCCCCTTGTTTCTGCCGCTCTGTTCATCTGTGAAAGAGCTATGATGGGGATGTTCAACTCTTTGGCAATGGCTTTCAAAGACCTGGATATAGCGGCTACTTCTTGTTCGCGCATACCGCGTAATTCCGGTGGTCCCGTCATCAACTGCATGTAATCGATAACAATCAGTTTCACACCCATTCCGGCCACCAAACGCCTTGACTTTGCACGAAATTCAAAAATGGAAAGAGACGGCGTATCGTCTATATACAAAGGCGCCTCTGAAAGGTTGGTAATACGCTGGTTTAATTGTTCCCACTCAAAGCTTTTCAATTTTTTCCCGCCTCTGATCTTCTGTGAAGAAAGGCCTGTTTCACTAACCAACAGCCTTTTAACAAGCTGGGCGTCCGGCATTTCCAAGGAAAAAAACGCTACGGGAATGTTGTGGTTTACCGCCATATTCCGAGCCATAGTCAACACAAATGCCGTTTTTCCCATAGAGGGTCTGGCAGCAATAACTACCAAATCTGCTTTTTGCCAACCCAACGTCATGCGGTCCAAAGAAGTAAAACCTGAAGGGAGTCCGCTCAATCCGTCGTCCCTTGTCTGTACACTGGACAGTTCGTCCACTACTTCTTGCAACACAGTCCTTACGGGACGCGTATCCCTACGCAGGTTCATTTCTCCCAAATCAAACAGCCGCTGTTGCGACGAATCCAACAACTCATCTGCCGGCACCGTATCATCAAAAGCCGTGTTAAGAATGGAGTAAGAGGTACTGATGAGCTCACGTTGAATGTATTTCTGAGTCAACACTTTGGCATGGTATTCCAGGTGAGAAGCAGCCGCCACGCGCATGGTCAATTGACTTAAGTAATAAGGACCTCCTACTTGATCCAACAAGTCGTTGTTTTTTAATTCTTCTGCTACAGTATAGATGTCCACCGGGTTGTGTTCCGCGACCAAGTTCATAATGGCCGTGAATATTTTTTTATGGCTGTCCTTGTAAAAATATTCTTCCCTGATGGTTCCCACAATATCTAACGATGCAGCCGGTTCAAGCAACAATGCACCCAACACGGCCTCTTCCATGTCAATGGCCTGGGGCGGCACTTTCCCAATATCCAAACCCACCTGCTCAACTTGCGCTTGCTTTTTTTCGTTTTCTTTTGCCTTTGCTTTTGCTGTTCTGCTAACAGCTGCCTGTTTTGCCATAATGCGTTCCTTTTTACTTCAATTTATCCAAAGCAGCCAATACTGACGTAACTGCCCCTTCCAGCTCTTCTTTATTAATACACAAAGGTGGTGCTATCCTAAAGGCTGTGTCACAATATAAAAACCCGTCTGCCATTACTCCTTCTTCCAGAAGCAGCTGTAAGGTTTGTTCTACTTTTGATGCGCTGCCCAATTCTACAGCCAACAACAACCCTTCTCCTCTCACCTGACACACAGCAGGATGAACACGAAGGGTTTTCTTTAGGAACTCCGTTTTTTCATGTACTTCTTTCACCCACCCGTTTTCAAGCAACACCTGAAAAGCGGCACACCCGGCAGCACAACTTACGGGATGGCCTCCAAATGTAGTAATGTGCCCCAGTACCGGATTGGATTGCCAGGCATCCATCAATGTCTTGTTGCATACAAGTGCTCCCAAAGGCATCCCTCCTCCCAAAGCCTTAGCCAACGTTACCATATCCGGTGTTACCCCGTATTTTTGCATAGCAAAAAGGGTCCCTGTCCTACCAAAACCCGTCTGTATTTCATCAAATATAAGTAAAGTTCCCGTACGGTCACATCGTTCACGCAAGGCTTCCAAAAAGCCGAGCTCCGGCAGCCGGATTCCCGCCTCGGCTTGAATGGGTTCCACAAGCACACACGCCGTCCGCTTGTCTATGTGCTGCAAATCTTCCTTGTTGTTGAAGCGCAAGGCCGTCACACCCGGAAGCAGCGGACGGAAAGCACCGCGAAACGACTCGTTCCCCATCATGCTCAACGCTCCGTGCGTACTTCCGTGGTACGCGTTCTTGAAGCATACCATCTTTGATCTGCCTGTTATGCGTTTGGCCAATTTCATGGCTGCTTCGTTGGCCTCGGACCCGGAATTGACAAAATATACTGAATTCAATGCCTTGGGAAGGTGCTCCGTAAGAAGAGACGCGTAGAGCACTTGCGGCTGCTGGATCAACTCTCCATAAACCATCAAATGCAAATGGTTGCGAGCCTGGTCTTCAATCGCTTTGATTACCTCGGGGCGGGCATGACCCACATAGCTTACAGATACACCGGAAATGAGGTCCAGGTATCGCTTTCCCGTAGCTGACAGAAGAAACACCCCCTCTGCTTTATGTATTTCTACACCTAACGGAGAGGGGGAGGTCTGTCCCAGCAGAGAGAAAAACTGTTCGCGTATGGTTTTTTTACTCTTCAAATTCAGGATTTACCAAAATACGGCCGCAATATTCACACACAATTACTTTCTTGCTCATTTTAATATCCAATTGACGCTGTGGGGGGATTTTGTTGAAACATCCTCCGCATGCTCCACGCTTTACGGTAACAACGGCCAATCCGTTGCGTGCGTTGTTCCGCACTTTTTGATAAGCAGATAGTACGCGTGCATCTATTTGGGCAGAAATTTGTTCTATTTTTTTACGTAATGCTTCTTCTTCTTTTGCCGTTTCTTTGACTATGACATCCAGTTCCTTGTTTTTCACCTCCAAGTCTTTTTGTCTTTCTTCGTGCGCCAATTTTGTTTCTTCCAGTTTCTCTTTTCTGTCTTTCAACAAAAGTGAAAACTCACGGATGTATTTTTCTGCCAATTCCATATCCAAATTTTGATTCTCAATCTCTTTGGACAAGGAATCAAACTCACGGCTGTTTTTGACATTTCCTTGCTGAGCCTCGTATTTGGCCACCATCGCCCTGGCATTGTCAGCATCTATCCTCCGGGAAGAAATATCTTTTTCAATACCTCTGATCTCTTTTTGCAAATTTTCTATACGTGTTGCCATGCCGCTGATATCGTCCTCCAAGTCTTGTACCTCTAACGGCAACTCTCCGCGAAGCAGAAGGATTTGGTCAATCTGCGAATCTGTTTCCTGAAGCTGATAAAGAAGACGCAACTTATCCTCCATGGTCAACACACCATCTTGTTCTGCTTTTTGCAACAATGTAAAGGACCCTGTTTGAGATCCGGCATTTTTTGTCGTTTTCTTTGTCATAATACTATTGATAACTTAATATATTCTAATGGGATTTGTAACAATTTCTGTTTTGCGGACGTCAAAGGTAGGGATTTTTTTCTTAAGCTCCTTGCAGATAACATCGCAGATACCTACCTCGGATTCGTAATGTCCAATATCTACCAACACCATTCGCGGAGCAGTATCCAAATACGCATGGTAGCTAAAATCAGCGCTTACAAAAACGTGCGCTCCTTGTTCTAATGCGTTTGGAATCAGTGAAGAACCACTTCCTCCACACAGAGCCACTTTTGACACACGGTTATGAAACAGATGCGACGCTTTAAAGTGTTTTAAATGAAAGGTCTTCTTAAGCAAGTCGAAAAATAGCGATATGTCCATCGGTTGCGGCAGCTCTCCTATGACTCCTAGACCGCATGGCTCTTGACACGTGGCATCCGGAGCCAATACAGAAATATTTTTCAAACCCAAGTTCCGGGCCATTTCTCCACTCACGCCGTCCATGACTTTGTCTGCATTCGTATGCATACAGTATATTACCACATCGTTTTTTATAGCCAAAGCCACCGTCCTTTCTACAGGAGTGTCGTACCTCACGTGCTTTAATCCTTTAAAAATCAGAGGATGATGAGATATCACCGTGTTGATTCCCAAAGAGATTGCTTCTTGAACAACTTCTTCCGTACAATCCAGACATACGAGAGCACCCGTCACAGGCGTTTGCGTATTTCCTATACACAAACCGGAATTGTCCCACGACTCTTGTATATGGGTAGGTGCCCACTGCTCCAACACGTCTATGATGTCTATGACTTTATATTTCATTCCATCATATCTTTAATTTCCGACAGCTGCGATTTGATGCGATTCAAAGAAGCAATGATATCAACCGTCCTGTCTTCTCCCTCTTTGTTGTCGTGCATACGGGCTCTGGCTCCTTCCAGTGTCATGCCCCTGTCTTTTACCAAATGATGTATAATTTTATAATTGGCCACATCTTCCGCTGTGAAAAGCCGATTCCCTTTTTTGTTCCTGGCCGGCTTAATGAATTCACTGAATTTTCCTGACCAAAAACGTACCAAAGAGGTGCTTTCACCTATAATTTCGGCCACTTCTCCAATGGTGTAATACATTTTTCCCATATCTCTTAATCTAAAGATTGTCCTGTATTGTTTGCTGTCAACATAATTTGATGGTAATCGTAAGGCAGCACATCCATAAAATAATAATGTACCGGATCGCGTACCAAATCGTCTTGTCTTACTTCGTAATGCAGATGCGGCATAAAAGACATCCCGGTTGAACCTATACGCGCAATCACCATCCCTCTTTCCACGTATTGCCCCTTTCTTACAAAAATATCGCTCAAATGCGCATATACCGTTTTGTATCCCCTGTACGGATGCTCAATTTCTATCACATGCCCTCTACCTCTGGCCGAACGTGAAACATGCACCACCCTTCCGTCTGCCGTAGCCAGCACGTCCGTTCCGTGTCCTGCTAGAAAGTCCATTCCCGTATGCTCCATAGGTATCTTATAAAAGGGATGTATTCGGCGCCCCACCGTGGCTCCCACCGCTTCCATAGGAAGGTTGCGCAGAGGAAAAGTAGCCGGCAGAAAGTGCATACTGTCTCTATCTGCGTATACCTTGTTGGCTGCCCGATACAAAGCTGCCGTTACTCGCGCCATACGTTTTTCCAGCCCGGTAATAACAGAGTCTGCATGATACGCCAACACAAAACCTTGATTTTCCATAAGATTTCTATAATGTGTTATATCTGCATCTTCCGTCACTTCCAAAGGTGTTGAATGCAACACCGCTCCGTAAATCCCTTTATCGCGTGCGTCCAATTCTTCAATGACGGCTGTGACATTTTCCATTTCCCTACCCAACCTTTCGTATTCACTCTGCATCAATTGCGTTTCTCGCTGCAAGTTTCTTTCTGCCGGAGAAAAAAGGAAAAGTCCGAAAATCAAATAATACAGCACAGCAAGACCAATACTGCCAAGTACAAACAGCGAAATGCGTTTCAAAACGGTCTTCAAACCAAGACGCACCTTAGTGAATTCCAGTTTTTCTCTGTTGAACTGGTAACGGTCCATATTTAGTAATTATTGGCGACCTCCCAGGATCACCGCATGGTAATCGTCTGAAGCAATATTGTTGTTAAAATAATTATACGGGTTTACAGGACGTCCCATATAAATTACTTCATAATGCACATGTGGACCGGTAGATTTTCCGGTTGATCCCAACTGACCTATGCATTCACCACGTTTTACCAATTGCCCTTCGTAAACAAGGGCTTTATTCAAGTGTGCATAACGTGTTTTATACCCGAACCCATGGTCTATCAAAATATAACGGCCGTAGCCGTTGTACTCATACTTGATGGCTTCAATTTTCCCGTCTCCTGTAGCGTATACGGGAGAATTCATTGCTCCTGTCAGGTCTATGCCTTCATGCATACGAATACCTCCATACACGGGATCAATTCTGTACCCGAACGCTCCCGACCACCTGAAGTTTTTCGTGTCTTCCGGAAGGGGAAGTATGGACGGAATGCATTTGGCCACTTCTCCGGCTTGTCCTGCCACGCGTTCCACATCATCAAAAGATTTTGATTGAATAAAGGCTTTCTTTATGATTTTATCAAACCTGAGTGCTATAGAAGTCAGGAAGTCTGCATTTTCAGAATACTCCAGATGTGGATACCGATTGGACCCGCCAAAACCGGCATCTCTCACCTCCGGCGGAATCTGTTCCATCCCAAACATGTTCCTGTAAATGTTGTTGTCCCGCACTTGCAAGTGTTCCAACTTCTTTTCTGAACGTTCCAGTTGTTTGGTCAGCAACTCCAAATTGGATTTAGCCACCTTGTATTCACGTTCCAAGCGAATAGTTCTGGGCGTTTTCAATTTGAATGCTTCCGTATAGAGCATATAATACCCCAAGGCTACCATAATACTCACAGGAAGAACAACGAGTATCCGTATCAAATACAAACGCCAACCGGGCTTTTGAAGCTCAAAAGACAACGTCTTTGGGTTGTACTTGTATTTTCTCTTTGCTGCCATCCCTCTTGTTAACATGTTATTAACATACAAAGATAATTATTTTTAGTAAAAAACGGTATCTTTGCGTGTTAAATAGTGTGACTATGACCTTTAGCAATATACGAAAAACATTTCTAGACTTCTTTGAAGAAAAGGGACATACCCTTGTGCCTTCGGCGTCTATGGTAGTGAAAAACGACCCGACTCTCTTATTTACAAACGCAGGAATGAACCAATTTAAAGACTGGTTCTTGGGCAACGAACCGGCCGCCTACAAACGGGTAGCCAATTCGCAGAAATGCCTTCGTGTAAGCGGTAAGCACAACGACCTGGAAGAAGTGGGTCACGATACGTACCACCACACCATGTTTGAAATGTTGGGCAACTGGAGCTTTGGCGACTACTTCAAAAAAGAAGCCATTGCCTGGGCATGGGAACTGTTGGTAGAAGGTTTCAATATGGACCCAAGCAGGCTGTATGCTACTGTTTTTGAGGGGGATTCAGCAGACGACCTGGAAGAAGACAAAGAATCAAGAACGTATTGGGAAGCTTTGCTCCCCAAGGAGCGCATCTTAAATGGAAATAAAAAAGACAACTTTTGGGAAATGGGTGAAACCGGCCCCTGCGGTCCGTGCAGCGAAATCCATATTGATTTGCGGTCAAACAAGGAGCGGGAAGCCTTGCCGGGAGCGGCTCTTGTAAACAAGGACCACCCGCTTGTGGTAGAAATCTGGAACCTCGTCTTCATTCAATACAATAGAAAAGCAGACGGTTCTCTGGAACCCCTTCCGCAATACCACGTAGACACAGGAATGGGACTGGAGCGGCTGAGCATGGTCATCCAAGGAAAACAAAGCACCTACGATACGGATTTGTTCCAAAACCTGATTGGAGCCGTAAGCAAACTTTCCGGCAAAACGTATGGAACAGATGAGAAAACAGACATCGCGTTACGAGTAATAGCAGACCACTTAAGAGCTATTTGTTTTTCTATTGCAGACGGACAATTGCCTTCTAACGTAAGAGCCGGCTACGTTATCCGCAGGATTTTACGTCGTGCCGTTCGCTACGGCTATACATTTTTGGGCTTTGAAGAGCCTTTTCTATGCCACCTTGTACCTACGCTTGTGGAAGAAATGGGAGAAGCCTTTCCGGAATTGACCAGGAATCAAAAACTCATACACAACATCATCTATCAAGAAGAAGAGGCCTTTTTGCGCACGTTGGAAAAAGGGATCCAACTGTTTGACCAATTTGCGGCCAATACGCCTGAAAAAACATTTCCCGGCAAAAGCGCCTTTCTATTATACGACACATATGGTTTCCCTTTGGACTTAACCCTTTTGATGGCAAAAGAAAAAGGTTTGACAGTAGATACAGAAGCTTTTGAAGAAGCCCTGCAGCAACAAAAGGACAGAGCACGTAGCGCCACTCAAACAAAAGAAGACGACTGGGTAGATGTACACCCTTTCAGCCGGACTGTCTTTCTAGGATACGAAACAACTCAATCGCAAACACATATCTTGCGTTACAGAAAAGTCAGCACCAAGAACAAGAGTTATTGGCAAATTGTTTTGGACCGTACCCCTTTCTATGCAGAAAGCGGAGGACAAACGGGCGATACGGGATACTTGGAAGACGCACAAGGCAAAAAAATACGCATTGTAGATACGGTCAAGGAAAACAACTTGATATTGCACGTATCCTCAACCCTTCCGGAAGACCCGGCCGGCGAATTCCATGCAGTCGTAGATGATGAAAGACGCCGTCGCATTGCCGCAAACCATACGGCAACACACCTGCTACACCATGCGTTGCGCCAAGTCCTAGGCACCCATATTGAGCAAAAAGGATCTCACGTTTCTCCGGATATGCTTCGTTTTGACTTTTCTCATTACAACCGTTTGTCTGCAGAAGAAATCAAAGAAATAGAACGTGTGGTCAATACTCTGATTCGTACCAACAAGCTGCGTGAAACACGGGAGGACCTGACACAAAAACAAGCGGAAGACATTGGGGCCATAGCCCTGTTTGGTGAAAAATACGGAGACAAAGTACGTATCATTCAATTTGGAGATTCCATGGAACTTTGCGGAGGTACCCACGTAGAAAGTACAGGACATATAGGCCTCTTTAAAATAGTCAGTGAAGGAGCCATAGCCGCAGGTGTTCGAAGGGTAGAAGCCATAACGGGACAAGCCGCAGAAGAAAGAGTTGAAGAAATGGAAACGCTTTTGGCAGGCGTAAAAGAATTGTTGAACAGCTCCGGAGATGTGTTGGGAGCGTTGCAGAAAACAATCGCAGAAAACGAACAACTGCGAAAAGAAGCAGAAGAAAACAGACGCAAGCAATCCATGGACCTCCACAAAAGCTTGTGGGAAGACCGGCAAGATTTGAACGGCATCCAATTTGTAAGTGTAAAGGGTGCCTTCCCTCCGGAAATGATAAAAGACCTGGCCTTTTCTTTCCGTAAGGACGATTCCGGACAAACGGCTTTTGCAGCTGCTTACGAACACAACGGCAAAGCCGGCCTGACCGTATCTTTGACTAAAGATCTGACAACCGCCGGTTTTCATGCAGGAACCCTTATCCGTGATGCGTCACACCATATTGAAGGCCGAGGCGGAGGACAGCCTTTTTACGCACAAGCAGGCGGAACAAACACAAACGGCTTGCAAGCAGCCCTGGACGCCATAGCTGATGCTTTGAAGAACCCTTAACACAACAACCGGTGAAAATATTTGACCGTTTTCTTATTCGCTCGTTTTTGGGTCCGTTGTTTCTGACCATTTTTATAGTACTCTTTGTACTTGTACTACAATTCCTATGGGTTTACATAGACGAATTGGTTGGAAAAGGACTGGGTTTGAGGGTCATCTTAGAATTTCTATTTTGGGGCACTTGCACCGTCATACCCTTGGCGCTCCCGTTGGCCACTCTTTTGGCCTCTATTATGACCATGGGCAATATGGGAGAATTTAACGAATTGCTGGCCATGAAAGCGGCCGGTATTCCCCTTCTACGCATCATGCGGCCGCTCATCATCTTGTCTTTCGTGATTTCCATAGCCGCCTTTTTTGCCGCCAACGACCTGATGCCTCTGGCTTACAAAAACATCTTTGCGCTGCGAGACGACATTTCACGTACAAAAGACGAAATCCGCATTCCCACAGGTATCTTCTATAACGGAATTGACAATTACAGCCTTAGAGTAGACAGCCGCGACAACGCTACTGATATGTTGCACGATATCATGGTATACAACCACACCTCCAGAAGAGGCAACACCAGCGTGACCTTGGCAGATTCCGGAACCATCAGATTGACAGAAGACAAGAAAAACATCATTTTCACCCTTTTTAACGGAGAAAGCTATGAGGAAACGGAAAGAAAATCAATCGCAGACACTTCTTTTCCCATACAACACGTACTTTTTGACAAACAAGATGTCGTTATTGAATTGACCAATTACGCCTTTCAAAGACGCGATGGAGACCGCTTTGGAAGCGATGTCATGGCGCAAAACCTACACAGCCTGGGACACAGACGCGACTCTCTGGATTCTCTGTACTCCATTTCTCTTGCCCAATTCCAAAGAAGGATGTTGGTAGCGGGAGGCCTGGCTTTTGCACGTCAAATAGACACAGCCAACAAAGCAGAATTTAACGGGCACTTTCCTTTAGATGCTTTGCCTGTTCCGGAAGAAATGGTCCAATTTCCTGACCTTTTGAATAGGGCTATAGGCAAAACAGACCAAATGAGTAACCAAGTGGAAAATTACATGATAGAAGAACTCCAAATCCATTTGCCTTTACGCAGAACAAAAGTAGAATGGTACAGAAAATTCACCGTAGCCTTTGCCTGTTTCATTTTCTTCTTTGTAGGCGCCCCTCTGGGAGCCATCATACGTAAAGGCGGTCTGGGCACACCTGTCATTGTGTCTATGCTCTTCTTTGTCGTGTACTATGTGATTGATATATCGGGAAAGAAATTGGCCACAGACGGGTCTGTATCGGCCCTTATGGGAACGTTTATTTCTGCTTTAGTCCTTTTGCCCATAGGTATTTTTCTGACGTACAAAGCCACCACAGACTCTGCCTTATTCAATAAAGATGCGTACCTTGTTTTGTTGAAAAAGTTTAAGAATAAAATCAAACGTGCCCAAAACTAATACACCTTCCATCGTTTTTATGGGGACACCCCCCTTTGCATCAGGGATCTTACAGGCCCTGGTGGCCATGAAGTATCCTATAATAGGCGTAGTAACGGCCCCAGACAGACGATCCGGAAGAGGCTTGACTGCGCAAGCCTCGGCAGTTAAAACAACAGCCTTGGAACACAACCTGCCCGTTTTGCAACCGGAATCGCTAAAAGATCCGCTCTTTCTTCAAACGCTCTCCCAATGGAACGCCGCACTATTTGTAGTAGTGGCTTTCAGAATGCTCCCCAAAGAAGTCTGGCAAATACCACCCATGGGATGTTTCAATTTGCATGCCTCGCTGTTGCCCATGTACAGAGGAGCGGCCCCCATTAACCACGCCCTTATGGAAGGAGAAACAGAAACGGGATTGACTACGTTTTTCATTGATGACCAAATAGATACAGGAGACATCCTGTTGCAAGAACGTTTGCTCATTGAAGAGTCGGATACGGCAGGAACCCTCCATGACAAAATGATGAAAGCAGCGGGACCGCTTATAGCAAAAACCATAGACGGATTGAGCAACAAAACACTTCGGGCCGTTCCTCAACGCATTCCTAGCGACACACCCCTGAAAACAGCCCCTAAGATTACAAGGGAAACGTGCCGAATCAACTGGAATCGGCACCCGGTAGATATCGTCAACCACATACGCGGACTCAGCCCCGTTCCCGGTGCTTTTACCGTATGGAACAAACAAAAGGACAACAAAAACGCAGCTACTACAGAACTTTTCATAAAAATCTATCGCGCTCAAGCAGAAGAAACAACTTGTACAGATACTCCGGGAACAGTACTTATACAAAATAAGAATACCCTTAAAGTAGCCTGCCAAAGCGGCTATGTACATATATTGGAACTGCAGTTCCCCGGAAAGAAAAAAATGGCTGTAGATGCTTTCTTGGCCGGATTCAGAGAAGAAGGACTTATAAAGTTTGAGAGTTCGTTATAACTGCTGTTATGAAAGAAGCCGTCATTTTGGCACAAGGTGCCTACCCCACCCATTCCTACCCGTTGCAACTGTTGCACACGACTCAGCTGCTTATATGTACGGACGGAGCGGTACACAACCTGATAGACAAAGAACCTCATGTCATTGTAGGAGATATGGACTCTTTATCCACATCCTTACAAGAAAAATACAAAGACCGGTTGGTCGTAAACAAATGTACAGAGACAAACGACCTGACAAAGGCCGTGACGTATGCCCACGAACAAGGCATACGGAAAATCACCATTCTGGGAGCCACCGGATTGCGAGATGACCACACCTTAGCCAATATTTCTCTGTTGGGCTCTTACGCACTTCTGATGGACAACGTCCGTATGGTAACCGATTACGGAGTGTTTTACGTGTTTTCAGACAGTACCCGTTCACACACCCCGGATGGCTATACGGCCATAGAAATCCCTTGTTCGCCGGGTTTGCCGGTATCTTTTTTTGCACTCAACCCCACTATGCACCTACAAGCAAAAGGTATTGCTTATCCTGTAGAAGATGTCGTTTTTGACGCATGGTGGAAGGCTACCCTCAACACATGTACCGACTCATCGTTAGACTTAAAATTCACCAACGGACCGCTATTGGTATACCTTCCACATTTTTGATTTATCTATTAGGCAATCCGGGACATTCGGGCAGTACTACAGATTTTCTACTGCCGGCACAAGATCCGAAGATACCCAGTGCCCCTCCCTGGATGTTTCCTATCACATTGCCTCTGGGACCGGAAAACAATGGAAAATGCTGGTTCTTTTCAATTTTTGCCTGTTGTAGGTATTCGTAATATTCCTTGCTCAAAGTCTGCAATTCTACCGTCAACACGTCTCCGGCATAAAGATCAAACGTTTGCTGGTTGTCCCAAACTAAAGACTTTGTAATAATCCACTCCGGAATGGGATACCGCAAGTATTCGCCATCTTGAGTATAGCTGTTGAGCGAATGTACGTAATACCTCAAAATACGATTGCTGTATAATATGTCGTTTATCCAAAGAGCTGCACCGTAATAGTCTTCTCCCGGCGTGTCGTAAAATCCGGCCATCAGGATAAAAGGCACATCATTCCTAGAAGGTATCACAGACCTCAAACTAAGCGCTTCCAGCTTGTGAACAGATGGTACGGTAGTAGTAGCCCAATAGTATTCTACTTCTCCGTCATGATCAAAATCTATCCAAACTTCCAAGAGGTACGTTTTTCCTTCTTCCGCCGCAAACGTACGGTCTGTTACGTACATACCTGAAGGGTCCCATTGTAACAGCTCTCCGTCAAGGCGTACCTCTTCTGCCCGTATGTTTTCCGGCAACGCCAAACCAAAATAAGGAACCGTAGCCGATATTTCTATCGCTTGCTGCCCGGGCTCTGTCGAAATCACACCTGTTATCACAAGATGCGGCTTCATCCCCAAGCTTTCCAATTCCATGGGAGCTGTACAGCTTGTAAACAACGCTGCAAGCAAGATGAAAACACATGAGATTCTTTGTACAAGTTGCATAGCTAAAAATTAAAACTCCATGTAACAGATGGAACAACACCAAAAAGGTATGTCATTTCCAAATATTGCTCTCCCGTGGGACGCATGCGGTAATTTACGGCCCACGGATTTTTTCTTCCATACAAATTGTAAACAGATGCGTGTATGGCATGATTCAGACGCTTACCCGGCCTGTTCAATTGAATGGTAACAGAAGCGTCCATCCTGTGGTAGTCAGGCAACCTGTATGCGTTTCTTTCTGTATAGACAGGAATCAGTTCGTTGAAAAACCAGAACCTTCCTTCCGGCAACGTGAGCGGTTGCCCCGTAGCGTATATCCAATTGAGAGACACCTGTACCCGTTTTGTGATATCGTAAAACAAAACAGCATTCACGTTATGCGGTCTATCTGTAGGTGCTCTATATGTATTTCCTTCATTTACACCCGGTATAGTCCTGAAAGCCCGGGACCACGTATAGCTGACCCAGCCGCTTATCTTTCCATCGTTTTTCTTTACCAAGAACTCCAATCCGTACCCTTTGCCCTTTCCAAAACGCAATTCCGTTTCTATTTTGTCGTAGAGCAACAAATTGGGGTGCTCTTTGAAATCAAGTACGTTGTCCAAATGTTTATAAAAAGCTTCTGCTGATACTTCATAGCGGCTGTTAAAGAGTGTGGCAAAAACACCTGCCGAAACTTGATGCTGAGTCTGTGGAGCAATGGAAGGACCGGACGGAATCCAAATCTCCAAAGGAGACCCGGCAGAAGAAAAAGAGAGCAAATGTACGTATTGACTTGTTCTGGAATACGATGCTTTTACAGACAAATTGGGCAACGCCAGAAAAGAAATACCTGCCCTGGGCTCCCAACCGTATGTGTGGTGAAAAAACAATCCTTTTGGGATGATTTCTCCTTCTTCGTTTATCAAGTTGTATTTGTCATCAACTTTGTACAACGTGGTAGGCCCTACGTTATCAAAGCGTGTAAAGCGCAATCCGTAACGCACCTCGATCCGCAAAGCAGGAATCTTGTGTTCATTGGAAAAATACATCACATTGACAAAGCCTTGTCTTTGAGACATGGTAATATCCTGCTCTATGGCAGGACCTGAATTCATTTCGCTTCTACCTACCACCTTTCCCGGTTTAAACCATTGGAAATTGCTCGTATACCCAAATTCAAACAAATGGTTGTGAGACGGCACGTAAGAAAAATCCATGCGCAGGCCGGCGTCTTCTACTTTCGACACCCAATCCATAGACATTTCATGTGTTTTGCCGCTAAAATCGTAGTTGTACTGCGTATACGTGGTAAATACTTTTAAGAAAAAGGTATCAGAAAAGAAGTGGTTCCAATTGAGTGTGGCAGCCGTATTGCCAAACTGCAAACCCATGTCTGTTACCTTGAACCTGTCTTTGCCGTTGTACAAAGTCAAATGCACCGTATTCCTATTGTTGATCTTCCAACGCATGCGTCCGTTGAGATCGTAAAAATGGAGTACCGTGCTTTTTATGATTTCATTCTTTGCCAAGGGAAGAAATATATCTGCATACGTCCTTCTTCCGGCCAACAAATACGTAAGGTTATCCGAACCTATGCGGCCGCTCAATGTCAGCCTGCTGGAAATAAGTCCAATCCCTCCATCTAATGAAAAGCGTTCCTGTCCGTCAGCCGGAATTACCTCTAACAAAGAAGACAACCTTCCTCCGTGTTTAGCCGGTATATCTCCCTTATACAAGGTCATGTTTTTTACGGCATCTGTATTGAATATGGAAAAGAATCCCAACATATGGGATACATTGTACAAAGCCGTATTATCAAACAGAATCAAGTTCTGGTCCGGACTTCCTCCACGCACAATAAAACCGCTACTTCCTTCAGAAGCTGATTGTACGCCGGGGAGCATTTGAACCACCTTCAACAAATCTGTTTCACCAAATAAAGTAGGTACCCGTTGGACTATTTCTGCATCTATACGCTCTATGCTCATTTCGGCCTTTCTAAGCCGCTGTGCCGGACTTTCTGCAAAAATGGTAATACCATGTAAATGGTAAGACAAGGGAGTTAAAAAAAACAAACACTCCCTGTCCTCTTCCAGTCGGATGTTGTGCTGCTCTGTTTTGTAACCTATATAAGAAGCTTCCAGCAGGAAGTCTCCTGCCGGCAAAAGAAAAGAGTACCTCCCTTTGGCGTCTGTCAATGTCCAAAATTCTTGATCACTGACAACTTTCACCAAAGCTCCTTGAAGCCCTTCCCCGGTTGAAACATCTACAATTTTTCCCGAGCATTGAAAGGCATCTTGGGCATACAAGTTTGTAAACGGACACACGGCCAGTCCCAAAAGGAGAATAATACTTCTGAGCAAAGTGGTACGGATTCGCTTCATTTGCAGTTCAAATACATAAAAAGGAGAACGTTTTCGTCCTCCTTATCCGCGTCTGATTAAGTTCAGGCCGTTACAATAGAGTTGGTTACAATTCAATACTTGGTCTGAATTTTACAACTTTCTTTGCCTTGATTTTAATCGCTTCACCGGTACGAGGATTTCTTCCCATTCTCTCGCCTCTTTCCCCTACAACAAATGAGCCAAACCCTACCAGAGTAACTCTTTCACCTCTTTGTAAAGCTTCTGTTGTCGCAGCTAGAAATGCGTCTAATGCTTTTTTTGCGTCCACTTTTGACAGGCCTGATTCAGCAGCCATAGCGGCAATAAGATCTGCTTTGTTCATAATAGTAATAATTAGGTTAAATATAGTTTTCTATGGCAACAGCACAAATCTATTATAAATTTCTTGTATTTGCAATAGTTTTCAACAATTTATCTCTTTGTTTATCAAGTTTTCTCAAGAAATTTTCGTGTGCCGGCGTATGGGGAAAAAACGGTTTGTGGGCTAAAGATTTGTTCAATTTTTCTACTTTGTTTGCCAATAAAATTGTTTTTTCATCTGCAGCCGCTTCAAAAAACCGCCGAATAATATAGTTTGTAGCCTCTTGGGTTAGGTGAAAACGATCAGGGGCATAAAACCTATAATCGCGCAATTGATCCATAACTATCTCATAAGAAGGGAAATAGAAAACACTTTCTTCCATCTTGCACAATTCATTCGCCGCCAACAACAGCGACGCTTTACTCAATTGGTTCCCATGAGCTCCGTCTGACCAATGGCGAATGGGACTAACGGTCAACACCCATTGCTTGCTCTTATTTCTTTCAATTATTGGTTTCAATCTAGCCACAATTTCTTGCGGCTGCATGAACATACGTTCAAAATGTTGCTCCGGGACCTTGTGGCAATTGGCCACTGTTTTCCCTTCATGCAAGTATGCCCAAGCCGTTCCCAATGTAAGTATTACCGTTTGAGCATTTTTAAAGAATTCGGCTGCTTTGTGCAAATTCTCGTTTGCATGTTGTAAAAACACATCAGGACTTTCTTTAGAAAAAGACGTGTGGTGGCTGTAAGAACCATATGCTCCGTATGGAAAAGCTACCACATCTGAAGCTTCAAAAGGCACGTTGCCCTCCAACCGCTCCAAAGCCGCTGCCAAAGAAGCCGGATTGAACAACGGACCAAACGCATCGGGTGCCGTCAAGAAATGCAAAGCTTGCATCCTCTCGGCCAATTCCCGAGAAAAGCATGAACCTAAAAACAAAAAAGTTGTCGCATACGTAAACCGTTCTTCCGGTGAGGGAACCTCCACTTTTGTTTGCCATTCCATAGACACAAAGTTAGCATTTTGTTTATCTTTGTCAGGACAACATCTAAAATCAACCTTTGTGAAAAAAATATCTTTGTTGCTGTTCTTAACAGTACTCATTCCCACCTTTGTTACCGCCAAAGTAAGCCACACCTCGAATACGGACGCCGCTGCCCTCCGGCAAGACACCGCTGCAGAAACCTCGGCCCTCCAGCAAAGCACCACTGCTGATACCTCGGCCCTCCAACAAGACACCCCTGCAGACACCTCGGCCCTTCAACAAAACTCGCAGGACCCCGCATCCATTCCTCAATTGACGCCGGCAGAGCACCCTTATAAAAGCATTTTGCAGGAGCGTCAATTTGTGTTCAGCTTTCGCTCCATTCTGCGCGGACTGTTGGGATTGCTATCCATTTTATTGATAGCGTTTCTGTTCAGTACAAACAGAAAGAAAATCAGCTGGAAAACAGTGGGTATAGCCTTGGCTTTGCAATTGCTCATTGCCATTGGTATCTTGTCTGTGCCGGCTGTACAAACGGTCTTTGAAGTCTTTGGAAAAGCGTTTGTGAAAGTATTGGACTGGACAAAAGCCGGTTCAGAGTTCCTGTTCGGATCTCTTATGGATATGGACAAGTTTGGATACGTGTTTGCGTTCCAAATTCTGCCAACCATCATCTTCTTCTCCGCCCTTACATCGTTGTTGTTTTACTGGGGAGTCATTCAAAAAGTAGTCTGGGTGATGGCTTGGGTCTTTACCAAGCTGATGAACCTTTCCGGTGCCGAAAGCCTTTCCACGGCCGGCAACATCTTTCTGGGACAAACAGAAGCCCCGTTGCTTGTAAAGGCATACGTTCCTACCATGACCAAATCGGAAATCATGTTGGTCATGACGGCCGGTATGAGCACCATGGCAGGTGGCGTTCTGGCTGCTTACATAGGCATGTTGGGAGGAGGAGATCCACAATTGAGCGTAGCCTTTGCCAAACACTTGCTTTCCGCTTCTGTGATGGCAGCTCCCGGTGCCATAGCTATGGCCAAAATTCTGGTTCCTCAAACAGAAGAAATCGATAACAAAGTAGAGGTAACAAAAGAAAAGATAGGTAGAAGTACCCTGGATTCCATAGCCAATGGAGCCATTGAAGGATTGAAACTGGCAGCCAACGTGGCAGCCATGCTGTTGGTATTCTATTCCCTTATTGCAGGAGCCAACTACATCTTTGGGAAAATAGGACAATGGACACATATCAACAACCTCATAACCAACTGGACAAACGGCATGTACACCAGCCTCTCTCTGGAATGCATCTTGTCCTATTTGTTTGCGCCCGTTATTTGGCTTACAGGAGTAACCGGTCAAGACCTGGCTCTTGTAGGACGGCTGTTGGGTGAAAAACTGATTATGACAGAGTTTGTAGGATACAGCAGTTTGGCGAACATGATCCAAACAGGAGCCTTTATTAGTACCAAATCAATCATTATTGCCACGTACGTACTTTGTGGATTTGCCAACTTTGCTTCTGTAGGCATACAAATTGGAGGTATTGGAGGCATTGCTCCCAACCAGCGGCCTTTGTTGGCCAAATTTGGTTTCAGAGCCTTGCTGGGTGCTACTTTGGCCGGATTGCTTTCCGCCTCTATGATTGGTATGTTCCTATAATTTATACCGTACTTATAATCCACGCCAAGTATGCTGCATAGACAACCAGCAAGATGATTCCGTGCCCGGAATGAAGGATTTTCTTTTTCCCGGTCATAAGAAAAAGCAGCAACAACAAACTGCCCAAAGCAGCTACCAAAGCATCCACTACAAGGTTTGGATAAGACGGCAAAGGACGGATAACAGCACTCGTTCCCAGTATAAAAAAGACATTTAATATATTGGAACCAACAATGTTCCCGATAGCAATATCGGGATTCTTTTTGTATGCCGCCATGACAGATGTAGCCAATTCGGGCAATGAGGTACCAAAGGCCACGATGGTGACTCCAATGACAGACTCGGCAACTCCCCATGCCGTAGCTATTTTAACGGCACTTCTGACCACAAATTCCGCTCCTACTATAAGAGCCAACAAACCAACAACAACGTAGGCAGACGATTTGCCGTACGTCATAGGCTTGTAATCTTCCTGAGGCATATCCAACCCTCCTTTCCCTACCAACCGAATGGTATAGCCAATAAAACCCACAAAACATACAAGCAACAAGCCCCCCTCCACTTTCGATATCTCTTGAGCCTGCCCAATAGTTAACACCGCACCCAAAAGCAATACAGCTATTGCAGCCAAAAAACTCATGGGAATTTCAAAACGTATAGTAGAAGACCGGACCGACAACTTAAAAAAGAGCATGGACAAGCCTAAGATTACAAATGTATTTATGGAATTGCTACCCAATACGTTTGTAATGGCAATCTGGCTGCTCCCCCTAGCGGCAGCTACCACGTTGACCAACAATTCAGGAGCCGAGGTACCAAAAGCAACTACTGTCAACCCTATCACAAGATGAGGTACCTTTAGTTTGACAGCCAATCCCGTTGCTCCCTTCACCAAAACATGGGCTCCTCCTGTCAAGAGAACAAATCCGCCAAGTATAAATAGTATAAGTATCAGTGGGTTATCCATAGATGAGGCATTATTTAGGTGCCAACCTGTATAAAACAAAAGCTATTCCGGCATATAAGATATTGGGAATCCACAAAGCAATGGCGGGGGACATAACATCTGCGTGTACAAACATCTCTGAAAATCGCAAGAACAATATATAAGAGAAACTCAGCGCAATACCTATCCCAATATTCAAGCCAATACCTCCCCTTCTCTTTCTGGAAGACAAGGCTACACCCATAATAGTCAAAATGAACGAAGAGAACGGAATGGCCAATCGTGAATTTTTCTGAATCAAAGCAAACTTCACATTGGCATCACCCCGCATCCGCAGCGTGTCTATAAACCTATTCAACTCCCTCAAGTTGAACTGCTCTACCGACTCTTTCCTTCGAATCAAATCTGCCCCCGTAATATCAATAATCGTATCCAGCTGTTTGCCCCAAGTAACGGAATGAACCGAGTCTGTAAAAGTACGCAAGTGGTACTCATTCAACCTCCATCTGCCTGCAGTAGAGTCCCAACGTGCCGTTTCTGCAGAAAGTTTGGATACCAATTCATTCCCTTCAAACGATTCCAAGGTAAACCGAATGGCCGTACTGTTCCAAGAATTGTACGATTCCATATATACGTACGTATCGGGTTCTACCTGATAGTGGATGTTCCTGTTGTATTCCGTTCGTTTCTTCAAGTACTGTTCCTCAAACCGCAACCGCACCTTATTGGCCGGTGGAATCACAAACCAGTTTAACCCCAACGACAGCAAAGCAATAAACAAGGCCGACAAAATGTACGGATACATAATCCTGTTAAAGCTTATCCCCCCACTGAGCATAGCTATGATTTCACTATGCGCCGCCAATTTGGACGTAAAAAAGATGACAGAAATAAAAACAAAAAGCGGCGAAAACATGTTCATGAAATAGGGAATGAAGTTCATGTAGTAATCCACCACAATAGCCCGCAACGGAGCCTCCTTGTCTACAAAGTCATCTATCTTCTCACTAATATCAAAAATGATAACAATACCTATAATAATCAGAATAGCAAAGAAGTACGTCCCCATAAACTTACGGATGATGTACCTATCCAAGGTAGTGATACGCCACGTGTACTGTTTTTTTTCTTTCATATTCGTTGCTCCAACTGCTTGACTTTCTTATTTTTCCAAGAAAGAAAATCTCCTTGCTCTATATGCAAAGCGGCTTCCTTCACCAATTGCAAATAAAAAGCCAAATTGTGCAAACTGGCTATTATAGGACCCAACATTTCACCGGCTGCAAACAAATGACGCAAATAAGCTTTCGTATATGTTTTATCTACAAACGATGCTCCCATGGGATCAATGAAACTGTAGTCCCGTTCCCATTTCTTGTTTTTAATGTTCAAGATACCTTCTCCTGTAAAAAGCATTCCATTCCGCCCGTTCCTGGTAGGCATCACGCAATCGAACATATCTACCCCTCTGGCAATAGCCTCCAAGATATTGGCCGGCGTCCCCACTCCCATTAAATACCTCGGCTTGTCTTCCGGTAAAAAGGGTACTACTTCTTCTATCATTTCGTACATGACTTCCGTAGGCTCTCCCACAGAAAGACCTCCTATAGCATATCCCTGTGCTTCCAAAGCCGCCACATGTTCGGCTGCTTTTCTGCGCAAATCGGCATATACACACCCTTGAACTATTGGAAAAAATGCTTGATTGTATCCGTACATTCCTTCTGTACTCCGGAACCGCTCCAAGCCCCTTTCCAACCACCGCTGAGTCAAACCCAACGATTTTTCGGCATACGCATACGTAGCATCACCCGGCGTACATTCATCCAATGCCATAATAACATCTGCCCCTATAATTCGCTGAATATCTACCACCTTTTCCGGGGAGAAAAAATGTTTGGATCCATCAATATGCGACCGAAAGGAGTATCCCTCCTCTGTCAGCTTTCTTTTAGAGGCCAACGAAAACACCTGAAATCCACCACTGTCTGTCAACACCGGTTTGTCCCAACTACAAAATTTATGAAATCCCCCGGCTTCTTCAATAACTTCCGTTCCCGGTCTCAAATACAAATGGTACGTATTGCCCAAAATAATCTGCGCCTTTATATCTTCCACCAAATCCCTATGCAAAACACCCCGAACCGTAGCCAACGTACCTACCGGCATAAAAACCGGAGTATCCACTTCACCGTGGTCGGTAACCAACTTCCCCGCCCTAGCCTTACTTTCCTTGTCTTTATGCAAAACCGCAAATTTCATCTTACAAATATAAGCTTTTCGGCTTGTTCCTGTACAAAAGCCGTTTTTTCCCAACAAATCTCCCCCAAATCTTGCCCAATCTCGCCCAAAGTGTCTTTTTTGGGCCGAGGGTGATAAGTATTCCTTGACGGAAAATCACCACAACTTGCTGGCAATCCGTGAGTTAACACTTAGGCCCGGAAACAGCGACTTACTACCCTCCCAAACCCTCCCTCAAGGGAGGGCTTAGCTACGCAAAAGGTAACCCCGGCCTTAAAAGATCCGGGGTTTCTTATATGCGCGGCTTTGCCGCACCTTCTTTTTTAAAGGTAGTAAGTAGAAAACAGCTATTTTGGATCGGAAAATTACTCTTTCTTGAAGATTTACGGAAGAATTCATTAACTTTAGACCATTCGTTGTTGGATTGAAGGGAAGATCTCATGAAAAAAAAGCTTTATCATCTTTGTGTCAGCGCGCCTGAAATCATGTTCCGTGTTCCGGAAGATTATATTCAAGGTATAAATAGGGCATGTCTGTCTGCTTATCGGAATAATACCGAATTGCTGGCGTACGCATTTATGTCTAACCATTTTCACATTATAGCAGAAACAAGCAATCCGGATTTATTTATCGGGTCTATGCGTAATGGCTATACAAAGTGGTTTAATAATAAATATGGACGGAAAGGCCCTTTGGGAACGAGAGGATTTCATTCGGTGGAACTAGTAAATTTAAACCATATATTGGACGGAATAACCTATGTTCTTAGAAATGGAGTCCATCACAATGTGGTGCCTTACCCGAGTGGATATCCTTATTGTTCAGCCAGATACTACTTTATGAAAGATTTAGGTATACACTTGGAACATACTCCATTGACCACCTGGAAGGAGCAACGAGAACACATACCTTGGACAACGAAATTGCCTCCGGGTTTTACTTTAGATAAGGGCGGTTTGCTCATACAAGAACACATTCTTCAATGTGCCATGGTAGAGCATTATTATAGTACTTCTCGGAAATTTGCTTTTTATATGAATAAGTCTTCGACAAATGAATGGACTACTCTTACCATCGAATCCTGGATGGGTGAAAAAGCAAGAGGCATGCTTAATTATGAAAAACTTGCAAGTAAAGTAAGAAGATATAGCGACGTTGTTATTTGTCAATATATTGACAAGTGGCTATCGCATAATAAAAAAGGGGAGTCTTACGTTACGCTTTCTAAAAAGGATAAAATTCAGGTGGCAGAAATCCTAAGACAGAAGAGAGTCGGTCGTGGCCAGATAGCACGCTGCCTAAACATACCTATTGAAAATTTCTTCCCTTAGGTGACTGCTTTTACAAGGGAGCGACACTATATATACAAAATGCCGGCTGGTTTGGCCGGCATGTATAGATTAGAATGGTGTACCGTCCACTAACGTTTCCGGTACCACATATTTATTCAGCTGCAGGTTCTTCCTTGGCAGGAGTTTCCTCTTTGGCAGGCTTTTCTGCAGGAGCTTCCTCTTCGGCTGGCTTTTCTGCTGGAGCTTCCTTTTTGGCAGGAGCTTTTTTAGCAGCTGCCTCCTTAACGGGAGCTTCTTCCTTGGCAGGCTTTTCTGCAGGAGTTTCCTTCTTGGCCGAAGCCTTCTTGGCAGGAGCTTCCTTGGCGGGTGCAGCTTCTTCAGCAGGTGCAGCTTCCTTTACGACAGCTGTTTCTTCTGCGGGAGCAGCAACTTCTTCTGCAGGAGCTTCCTTGACGGGAGCGGCTTCAGCAGCAGCGGCTGGAGCTTTTTCGGCGGCAGGAGCTTTTTCAGCGGCAGGAGCTTTTTCGGCGGCAGCAGCTTTTTCGGCGGCAGCAGCGGCGGCGGGAGCGGCGGTTGAACTGCGGCGGGAGCGGCTGCGACGTGTGCCTTTCTTCTCTTCTTTCTTGGTTGTTCCGGCCAATGCGGCTTCGTTGAAATCAACCAATTCAATGATGGCCATGTCAGCACCGTCTCCAAGACGGTATCCTGTTTTCAGAATACGTGTGTAACCACCCGGACGATCAGCTACTTTTGGAGCTACAACGCGGAAGAGTTCACTTACTGCTTCCTTGTCTTTCAAGTACGAAAACACCGTTCTGCGGGAATGCGTTGTGTCATTTTTCGACTTGGTAATCAAGGGTTCTACATATACACGCAATGCTTTGGCTTTAGCCACTGTTGTTTCTATACGTTTATGTTTAATGAGGGATGAAGCCATGTTGGCCATCATAGCCTTGCGATGTCCGGCTTTCCTTCCTAGTGAATTAACCTTCTTTCTGTGTCTCATACTTCTTTACTTTCTTTTCAATATTATACTTGGTGACGTCAATCCCAAAAGAAAGATTCATGTTTTCCATGAGTAAATCAATTTCTGACAATGACTTTTTCCCAAAGTTTCGGAATTTCATCAATTCGTGTCTTGGTACAGAAACCAAATCTGCAAACGTCTCTATATCTGCTGCTTTCAAGCAGTTGAGCGCCCTTACGGAAATCTCTACTTCTGACAATTTGGTCAACAGCAACTGACGCATACGCAAAGATTCTTCATCCAATTCTGCTCCTTTCTCTTCTTCCGGCAATTCCAGACTAATGCGCTCGTCTGAAAACAGCATAAAGTGATGGATCAATATCTTTGCTGCTTCTTTTAAGGCATCCTTCGGATGAATAGAACCGTCTGTAGTTACTTCCAGAATCAACTTCTCATAGTCGGTTTTTTGCTCTACACGGAAATACTCCATCAGGTAATTAACATTCTTTATGGGCGTATAAATGGCATCCATTGCAATCAACCCAAAAGGTGCGTTCTCTATCCTGTTTTCTTCTGCAGGTACATATCCGCGGCCCTTTCCTACGTGAAGTTCCATAGTGAGGGTAACAGAAGGTTCCATCTGACAAATCACTAAATCGGGATTCAACACCTTGAAATAGTTCAGTTGTCCGGAAATGTCTTCTGCTGTAAAGGCTTCTTTGCCTTTAACTGTTACGGTAATAGTTTCTTCCTCAAAATCTTCAATCATCCTCTTAAACCTTACCTGCTTAAGATTAAGAACAATATCCACTACATTCTCTATGACACCGGGAATGGTTGCAAATTCATGTTCAACACCATCTATCCTGACATGTGTCAGTGCATATCCTTCCAGTGAGGACAATAATATCCTACGGAGTGCATTACCAATAGTCGTGGCGTATCCGGGCTCCAGGGGACGAAACTCAAAACGACCGAACGTATCGGTAGCTTCCAGCATAATTACTTTATCGGGTTTTTGAAATGCTAAAATGGCCATTGTAAAAGTTTAAAATTATTTGGAGTACAACTCCACAATTAATTGTTCGTTGATGGGTTCAGGAATTTCTGTTCTTTCAGGATAATTCAAAAATTTTCCGGATACAGAAGCCACGTCCCACTCTATCCAAGGATACTTGCTAACGGTACGTGAAATGTTTTCCTGAATGACCTCAAGGTTTTTGGAACGTTCCCTGACAGCCACCAAAGATCCGGGACGAATCAAGGCTGAAGGGATGTTGCAAATTTTGCCATCTACCGTAATATGACGGTGTGTAACTAGCTGGCGAGCAGCTTGTCTGGAAGGAGCAATCCCCATTCTGAAAACGATATTATCCAATCGGCTTTCCAGCAAAAGCAACAAGTTTTCACCTGTACGCCCTTTCATAGAGTTTGCTTTCTTAAACAAGTTGTGGAACTGGCGTTCCAACAGTCCGTACGTATACTTGACTTTCTGTTTTTCTTTAAGCTGTATGCCGTATTCAGAAATTTTTCTACGTCTTCTAACCGTCCCGTGTTGTCCGGGAGGGTGATTTTTCCTTTCAAAGTATTTATCAGGTCCGTAAATGGGTTCACCAAATTTACGTGCAATCTTTGTCTTTGGGCCTATATATCTTGCCATCGTTTTTAATTTTAAAAGTCAACCATTATACCCTGCGACGTGCCTTGGGACGGCATCCGTTATGAGGAAGCGGGGTAACGTCAATTATCTCTGTAACTTCAATACCGGCTCCGTGAATGGTGCGAATGGCAGACTCACGTCCCGAACCCGGCCCTTTCACATACGCTTTTACTTTGCGTAATCCCATATCGTATGCCACTTTTGCACAATCGGCAGCTGCTGTTTGTGCTGCATACGGCGTGTTCTTTTTAGAACCGCGAAAACCCATTTTCCCGGCAGAAGACCAGCTGATCACTTGTCCTTCGCTGTTGGTAAGGGTAACTATCACATTGTTAAATGTAGAAGAAATATGTGCTTGGCCGTGGGTATCCACTTTGACCACTTTCTTCTTATTGGAAGTACTCGTTTTTTTTGCCATAATCTTACTCGTTATTTGGTTGCTTTCCTCTTATTGGCTACCGTTTTCTTACGTCCTTTACGGGTACGGGCATTGTTTTTAGTCGTTTGTCCACGTACAGGCAATCCAATACGATGGCGTATGCCTCTGTAGCAACCAATGTCCATCAATCGTTTGATGTTCATTTGTACAGATGAACGCAGTTCACCTTCAATTTTGTATTCTTCTGCAATTGTCGAACGGATGGCCGCAATCTGATTGTCATTCCAATCCTTTACTTTAATCTCGGGATCAACCCCGGCTTTGGTAAGAATGGAATTGGCAGAACTACGTCCTATCCCGTAGATATAGGTCAGTCCTATTTCTCCGCGCTTGTTGTTAGGTAAGTCAACTCCGGCTATTCGTGCCATAATGTATATTCCTTTTTTTTAGATGTTACGTGTTATTTTCCTTGGCGCATTTTGAACTTGGGGTTCTTCTTGCAAATAACATACAGACGCCCTTTACGTCTTACGATCTTACAATCTTCGCTGCGCTTTTTTACGGATGCTTTTACTTTCATTACTGTAATCTTTAAATAGTATTACTTATACCTAAAGGTAATGCGACCTTTGGTAAGATCATAGGGAGACATTTCTACCCGTACCCTGTCACCGGGCAGTATGCGGATGTAGTGCATCCTCATTTTCCCGGAAATGTGTGCAATAATCACATGTCCGTTATCAAGTTCCACCCGGAACATGGCATTGGATAATGCTTCAATAATGACACCTTCTTTTTCTATGGCAGGTTGTTTGGGCATGTTGTCAATCTTTAATCTTCATGTTATCAAATATCTATATCATTAGGCCTTTCTATAAAGGCAAATGTGGACAGGAGTTCTGCCTTCTCTTTACGAACCACAACTGTAAGTTCATAATGGGCTGAATTCCTGTTATCAGCCGTTCTCAGGGTCCATCCGTCGCGTTCCATATAAACGCCTCTTCCTCCTTCATTAATCATAGGTTCTATGCAAAGAACCATCCCTTCTGCCAACTGTTTTCCCTGGCCGGGTCTGCCGTAGTTGGGGACGTCAGGTTTTTCATGCAACCTGCTCCCTATTCCGTGGCCGACCATCTCTCTCACGACGGAGTATCCGTATTCCTCTACGTACCTTTGAACAGCAGCGCCGATATCGCCAACGCGGTTACCGGCAAGAGCTTTCCCAATTCCCTCAAAAAGCGATTGCCGAGTCGTCTGCATAAGACGTTCAGCCGCTTCGGACACCTGGCCTACGGCAAATGTGTACGCCGAGTCTCCAAAAAAACCCTTATACTTTGTTCCGCAATCAATGGAAACAATATCTCCTTCTTTCAACGTGTAGTCGCTCGGAATTCCGTGTACAACCACAGAATTGACAGAGATACATAAGGAATGGGGAAAACCATTATAACCAAGAAAGGCGGGTTCGGCTCCGTGGTCCCTGATGAACGTTTCCGCCAATGCGTCCAGCTCCTTTGTCGTCACACCCGGAGCTACATGGCGGCCTACTTCAGCCAGAGTTTTGGAAACCAAAATCCCGTTTTCGCGCAAAAGCGCTATTTCTTCTTCGGTTTTAATATAACTCATTAAACAAAGAACTATTCTTTTCTATCTGTTGGACCGGCCTTTCAGCCTTCCTGTCTTCATCAGCCCATCGTAATGACGCATCAGAAGATGGCTTTCAATTTGCTGCAATGTATCTAGGATAACACCCACTAAAATAAGGAGCGAAGTTCCTCCATAAAACTGTGCAAATTGCATATCTACACCCATCATACGGGCAAAGACCGGCATAATGGCTACCAGTCCCAAAAATATGGAACCGGGTAACGTAATGCGAGACATGACCGCATCTAAGTATTCGGCTGTTTTCTTACCGGGCTTTACACCGGGAATAAAACCTCCGTTCTTTTTCATATCATCGGCCATATTGGTAGGATTCACGGTTACGGCTGTATAAAAATACGTAAAAGCCACTACCAATATGAAAAATACAAAGTTGTACCAAAAGCCCTGCATGTTGCTCATGACCGCTGCAAATCCTCTTGTGGCATCAAAGCTGGCAAAAATCATGGGGAAGAGCATGAGAGCCTGAGCAAAAATAATGGGCATCACACCGGCAGCGTTAATCTTCAAAGGAATATACTGCCTTACTCCTCCATACTGTTTGTTGCCTACAATACGTTTTGCGTACTGCACCGGCACTTTGCGAACACCTTGAACAAGGGCGATGGAAGCTATAAAGATAAAAAATAATACGATCAATTCCACAACCAACATCAGCAAGCCTCCGGCAGTCTGTGACATACGAGCACCTACCTCGGCTGTAAAAGCAAAGGGCAGGCGTGCCACAATCCCCACCATAATAATCAAGGAAATACCATTCCCCAATCCACGGTCGGTGATTCTTTCTCCCAACCACATAATGAACATGGTTCCTCCAATAAGCACAATGGTGGCAAAAATGTTAAACGAAAACCCGCTCAACAAGAAAGCCGATTCGGGAAGCTGGGCGTGCAAGTTTGTAAGATAGGCAGGTCCTTGAAGTGCCAAAATAAGGATGGTCAAATAGCGCGTCCATTGGTTGATTTTACGTTGTCCGCTTTCTCCTTCCCGTTGCATCCGCTGAAAATAGGGAAGCATAATTCCCAAAAGCTGGATGACAATAGAAGCAGAAATGTAAGGCATAACACCTAAAGCAAATATAGATGCGTTTCCAAAAGCTCCTCCGGAAAACATATTCAGCAACCCCATCAGTCCGCCTGTCGTCTGCGCTTTCAAGTTGGCCAATTGCATGGGATCTATTCCCGGTAGTACCACAAAGCTGCCCAACCTGTATATCAAAAGAAGCAAAACTGTGTAAACAATACGATTACGCAGTTCTTCAATCTTGAAAATGTTTTTTATGGTTTCTATCAGTTTCTTCATTTTTCAGGCTTATTCTGGGTTATTCTACAATTTCTGCCTTCCCTTCTTTAGCCTCTATAGCTTCTTTCGCTTTCTTGGAAAAACCGTGTGCGGTTACATTCAATTTCGCTTGCAACTCTCCATTTCCCAAAATTTTAACCAAATGGTTTTTAGACACAAGGCCTTGGTCTATAAACACGTTTGGATCAAAATCGGAAATACCTGTCTTCTCGTGAAGAGCCTGTAAAGTAGAAAGATTGATGGCTTTGTACTCAACTCTGCTCCTGTTTTTAAATCCAAATTTAGGAACACGACGTTGTAAAGGCATTTGACCGCCTTCAAAGCCCGGCTTGCGGGAGTATCCGGATCTGGATTGTGCTCCTTTATGTCCACGTGTAGACTGGCCTCCGCGACCGGAGCCTTCGCCACGACCAATACGTTTTCTCTTGGCCACAGAGCCCTTTGCGGGTTTTAAATTAGATAAATTCATATTGTTTCCTCCTTTACTTTACTTCTACTTTAACCAAGTGATGTACTTTTTCCACCATCCCTTTGATTACAGGAGTAGCTTCTTTTTCAACAAAGTGATTGATCCTACGGAGTCCTAAAGCTTCCAAGGTGGCAATCTGGCGTTTTGTAGCAGAATTGCTGCTTCTTACTTGTGTGATTTTCCAAATTTCCATTGCTTTTCCTCCTATCCGTTAAATACTCTGTCCATGGCAATTCCACGTACCCCGGCTACTTCGTAAGCATCGCGCATCTCCAAGAGAGCATGCACCGTAGCTTTTACCAAGTTGTGCGGATTGGACGAACCTTGAGATTTGGCCAATACGTCGTTTATACCTACAGATTCAAACACAGCCCTCATGGCACCTCCGGCTATTACACCCGTTCCCGGGGCTGCCGGTTTCATAAAGACACGTGCTCCTCCAAATTTTCCTATGATTTCATGAGGAATGGTTTCACCAAGAAGGGAAACACGGTACAAATTCTTCTTTGCCTCTTCTATTCCTTTGGATATGGCAGATGTTACTTCACCTGCTTTACCCAGACCGTATCCTACCACTCCTTTTTCATCGCCTACCACAACAACAGCGGTAAATGTAAAATTGCGACCGCCTTTTGTTACTTTGGTGACTCGCTTGATAGCTACAAGCCGGTCTTTCAAATCAAGATCTGCAGCTTTAACTTTTTTTGCTTTTATGTTACCCATATCCTTTTAGAATTTAAGACCGCCTTCTCTGGCAGCATCTGCTAAACTTTTAACTCTTCCGTGAAAAAGATACCCTGCTCTATCAAAAGAGACAACGGAAATATTCTTTTCCAACGCCCGTTCTGCAGCCAATTTGCCTACCAAGGCAGCTGCCTCAACCGGAGTTTTTCCTTTTATATCTTCTGCCAACAACGCATCTTTTGAAGACGCTTGTGCCAGTGTTGTTCCTGTTGTATCGTCAATGAATTGCACGTATATCTGTTTGTTGCTCCTGTATACCGCCATTCTGGGACGTTCAGGAGTTCCGGATATCCGCTTGCGTATGCGGTATCTTATCCGTTGTCTTCTTGCTTGTTTTGTTAACGCCATAATACTACCTCCTACTAATTAGCACCTGCCGATTTTCCGGCTTTGCGGCGGATTTCTTCTCCTACAAACTTAATACCCTTGCCTTTATAAGGTTCAGGCTTGCGCAGCGAGCGGATTTTGGCAGCTACTGTTCCCAACAGCTGTTTGTCATAGCTCGTCAACGTGAGTATGGGGTTGGCCCCTCTACGTGCTACTTCCACAGAGGCTTTCACCTCGTCGGGAAGCATAAAGTGGATTTCATGCGAATACCCTAAGTTGAATTCCAAAAGTTGTTCTTTGACTTCCAAACGGTATCCTACGCCCACCAGTTCCTGTTTGATGGTATATCCTTCTGAAACACCAATTACCATATTGTTGATCAATGAGCGGTAGAGTCCGTGCAAAGATCTATGTCTGGGCTGATTTGTAGGACGTTCAAATGTAAGCTCGGTTCCCTCTACCTTTATTTTGATATCGGGATCCACTTTTTGCACAAGCGTTCCCAGAGGGCCTTTCACCGTAACCAAATTGTGCTCGTCAATGTCTATACTCACACCTTTTGGCAGGTTTACAGGGAGTTTTCCTATTCGTGACATATTGTTCTATTTATTAATATACGTAACACATAACCTCACCTCCTACTCTCAGCGTTTTTGCTTCTTTGTCGGTGATGATGCCTTTAGATGTGGAAATAACCGCTATTCCCAACCCGTTCAAAACACGCGGCAAGTCGTCTGCTTTTGTATAACGACGCAAGCCCGGGCGCGAAACTCTTTCCAGTTTCTTGATGGCCGGCTGTTTTGTATCGGGATGATACTTCAGAGCGATTTTAATGGTATTGAAAGGTTTTCCTTCTTCAATTTTGTAGCTGAGGATGTAACCTTTTTCATGTAAAATACGGGTGAGTTCCGTTTTTACCCTCGATGCGGGAATCTCTACGACTTTATGTCCTGCTTGCACCGCATTACGAATCCTTGTCAGATAATCTGCTATTGGATCAGTCATGATAAAAGTTTTTAAAAATTTGATTTCGACAATAAATTGCCCGATATCCAATAAAAAAATATGTATAGCCGGTCTCCCGACCGGTCCTTAATTACCAGCTTGCTTTGCGCACACCGGGTATCAAGCCGTGGCTTGCCATTTCCCTGAACTGAATCCTGGAAACGCCAAACTTGCGCATGTACCCTTTGGGTCTGCCTGTTATGGAGCAGCGGTTATGCAAACGTACGGGGCTGGAATTTCTGGGCAACTTTGCCAGACCTTCCCAATCACCTGCCTCTTTCAAGGCCTTCCTCTTCTCTGCATATTTGGCTACCATACGGGCACGCTTCACTTCGCGGGCTTTCATTGATTCCTTTGCCATCTATTGTACTTTTTTTATGTTTCTAAACGGTAATCCAAATTCCCTTAACAAAGCATACGCTTGTTTGTCGTCATTGGTGTTCGTCACAAACGTAACTTCCACACCCATGATTTTAGAGATTTTATCTATATCAATCTCGGGGAAAATAATCTGTTCCTTAATACCTAATGTATAATTTCCACGGCCGTCAAATTTCTCCGCTATGCCTTTAAAGTCCCTGATACGGGGCAAGGCTATAGCAATCAAACGGTCCAAAAATTCATACATCTTAGCACCACGCAACGTCACTTTTACGCCAATGGGCATGCCTTTACGCAATTTAAAGTTGGAAACGTCTTTGGTGGACACCGTTTGTACAGCTTTTTGTCCGGCAATCAAAGTCAGTTCCTGTTGCGCTGTTTCAATCAATCTCTTGTCTGCAACGGCAGCTCCCACACCTTCATTCAACACAATTTTATCCAATCGGGGGGCTTGCATAACAGATGTATACCCAAATTCTTTCATCAACTTGGGAACAATCTCTTCTTTGTATTTCTTTTGCAGGGACGGCACATAACCCGTAGATACTACAGGGGTTGCCTTTTCTTTTTTATCTGCTTTTGCCATTATTTAATCTCCTCTCCCGATTTTTTTGCGTAACGTACCAATTTGCCCTTGTCGTTCAAACGGCGTCCTATGCGTGTTGGACCGCCTTTTACAGGATCTACTACCTGCAAATTGGAAATATGTACAGGGGCCTCTTGTTCTATAATGCCTCCTTGGGGATGTCTTGCAGAAGGTTTGGTGTGCTTTTTAATCAAATTCACACCTTCCACAATAGCCCTTTTCTCAGCCGGACGTACTTCCAGTACCCTCCCGGTTCTTCCTTTGTCTTCCCCGGTATTGACGAATACCGTATCTCCTTTTTTAATGTGCAATTTTGTGCTCATATTACCTATTCTTATAATACCTCGGGGGCAAGTGATACAATTTTCATATAACGACTCCTGAGTTCTCGTGCTACCGGTCCAAAAATACGCGTACCGCGCAATTCACCGGTGGCGCTCAACAGAACACAAGCGTTGTCATCAAAGCGTATATACGATCCGTCCGGACGACGGATTTCTTTCTTGGTTCTTACCACCACAGCTTTGGAAATGGTTCCCTTTTTGGCTTCTCCGCCACCGGGAACCGCACTCTTGACACTAACCACAATCGTATCGCCAATTCGGGCATAGCGACGTCTTGTGCCGCCTAAAACGCGAATACAAAGGACTTCCTTTGCACCGCTGTTATCAGCCACCAATAAACGTGATTCTTGCTGTATCATGGCTATTTGACTTTTTCAATAATTTCTACTAAACGCCAGCATTTGGTTTTACTCAAAGGCCGTGTTTCCATAATGCGTACTGTATCCCCTTCACTGCAATCGTTGTTCTCATCGTGAGCAACAAACTTGGTGGTTTTGTTTACGTATTTGCCGTACATGGGGTGTTTTACTTTTCTTCTCACAGCAACTACAATAGATTTGTCCATTTTGTTGCTGACCACCAGTCCTATTCTTTCTTTTCTAAGATTTCTTTCCATTTTTTTCGGTACTTAAAATCGTTAGCATCCGTGCGATGGTGCGGCGTGCTTTCTTAATTTGTGTTAAGTCATCTATAGGAGAGATGGCGTGATTCATTTTAAGACGAAGCAAGTTGGCTTTTTCCGCCTCAATACGATCTATTAAATCTTTTTCAGATAACTCGCGTATTTCAGGTGCTTTCATTGTTGTTAAACTTTATTCTACATAATCTCTTCGTACCACAAATTTGGTAACGACAGGCAGCTTTTGGGCACCCAGTCTAAGGGCCTCTTTTGCCACCTCGTAGGGAACACCTTCTACTTCCAGCAAAAGTCTGCCGGGTGTCACGGGGCAGACAAATCCTTCCGGAGCACCTTTCCCTTTACCCATACGAACTTCAGCAGGTTTTTTAGTAAAAGGCTTATCCGGGAATACACGAATCCACAGCTGCCCCTCACGTTTCATGTAACGGGTTACTGCCTGACGTGCAGCTTCTATTTGACGTCCGGTCAGCCAGCAGGATTCCGTAGCCTTGATTCCGAATGACCCAAAGACAAGTTGGTTGCCTCTTTGAGCCATACCTTTCATGCGGCCTTTTTGTTGCCTTCTGAATTTGGTTTTTTTTGGTTGTAACATTGTTTTTCCTTAACGTTTAACGTAACGTAAATTATGTATTGTTGCTTCGGTGCATTTCTGTTAGGGACTACAAACGTAACCCCTTGATCCGCAAATTATTAAGGCACACTTCCCCTAAAATTGCGGGTTGCAAAGATAGAACTTAATTTCTGATTTACAAAAATTGTTAGAAACTTTCAGCGTATTTACGAGCCGCTTCCAGCAAGCGCAAAACATTGTCACCCCATAACTTGCCAATTTCCCGGGGTGAATATCCCTCTTCCAGCAAGGCCCGGGTGATAGCTTTCATCTTGCCCATATCTTCCACCCCAACTATGCCTCCTCCGCCGTCAAAATCGCTCCCTATTCCCACATGATCTATACCTACAAGGTCAACCACATAATTGATGTGCTCTATCAAATGGGGAATACCTACCTCTGCTCTTGGCAACGTGGACAAGAAATAACGCCCAATCGAAATCTGTATCAAGCCGTCTTTTTCAGCTATGGCTATGATTTCTTTATCGGTAAGATTCCTGGGAATGGGTTTTAAGGCATATACCCCGGAATGGCTGGCCATAATAGGTGTTTTACTCCATTCCACAGATTGCAAACAGGCCTCACGAGAAGCGTGCGACACGTCCACAATCATACCCAAACGGTTCATCTCTTCTATAACTTGCCGTCCAAACGGCGACAATCCTCCGTGCGTCCGAGTAGTATCCGTGGCGGCGTCTGCTATGCAGTTGTCGCCGTTGTGGGTAAGACCCACCATACGTACGCCCAAATTGTAATAATGCTCCACCAAGGAAATGTCTTCTCCCATACAGTACGCATTTTCTATGGACAGGAGCATGGCTGCTTTTCTTTGCGCTTTCAAAGCCATCACATCCTCAACCGAATACGCCACAGCCCCCAGATGCTCATGTTCTGCCGCATACCGGTGCAAAGACAACAACATGCTGTCAGCTAGAAATTTAGCTTGTACGTGCCCTTCTTCTGTACAAGGTCCTTGGGCTTGGTACGCCGCAAAAAAAGCCCCGTCCAACCGCCCTTCTTTCATCAATTCAAAAGAAACCTGCCCTTTAGCCACAGTCGTTTCCATGCCGGGAAAAGCATAATTCATGGCAAAGTCGTTATGGGTATCTATAGATATAATAACATCGTGCAATTGCTCTACTCTTCTATCCAAAGAGTCTGCAAAAAGAGCTTGCGTCAGCAAGCCAATCAGGAATATGAGTTTCATCTTGTAAATATATCATAATAATACCTATTTTGTTACTTTTGCTAAAAGATACCATGAAAACCCGTTGGCTGTATACAGCACTTTGCCTGTTCTTTTTCTCTGCACCTTCTCTTACGGCTCAAGAGTTGCAAGGACACCTTATGGGATATGTCATAGAAGACGGAGACACTTTGTTTGTTTCTTCCATCCCGCCGCTTCATGTTTTCTCCAGAGACAAAAGAAAAAAAGACAGGGAATGGCGCGAGTTTTATATGGTGGTCCACAATTTCTCCAAAGCCTACCCGTACGCCCTTCAATCCAGGGCGCGCTTGGACAGAGCCGACAGCATCCTGGCCTCCCGACCGTTTACCGCACGGGAAAAAGAGAAGTTCCTGGAAAAGACGGAAAGAGAATTGTTTGCCGAGTTTGAAGCGCCTCTGCGTAAATTGACCTTTTCTCAGGGACGCATGTTGCTACGTCTCATTGACCGAGAAATAGGCATGACTTCCTTTGCTGTGGTAAAAAATTACCGAGGCGGAATAACAGCCTCGTTCTGGCAAGGTGTGGCACGCATCTTTGGCGCCGATATGAAAAAACCTTACGACAAATACGGGGACGACAAGCTGTTGGAAGAATTAGTCTTGATGTACCACGACGGCCGCTTTTACTACTTGTACTTTTCCTTGTTCGGTCCCCCCAAAGATCCCAACATCTCCCCGCACGGCACCCGGGCCGCTACCCGTTGAAAGCCAATCTTCCAAAACAATCCACTCCCCGCCATCGGGCAATGCCAGGCGAACCGACGTGTGTAAATGACCGGTAATACAATAATCTATCGGCTTGTCATAAGATGCCGCATACAAATACGTGGGTTCTTCCACGCCTTTAAAAGCATATGCGGATCCGTTCTTCCTGTTGCACAAAGACCATTTTTCCGCCAAAGCAAAAGCAAGACGAGGGTGCAGCATACTAAATGTCTTTTGCAAAAAGCGGCTGTGAAACATGTTGTGCAACATCCTGCTTTTCCATGGATACGTACCCATTCTGTGACCGTGACCTAACAGAAAGTTCTTTCCATCCAAACAGATATGCAAGGGATCCCTGTGTACTTGCATACCCACTTCGTGCTCTAAATATCCAAATGTCCACAAATCATGGTTTCCCGGAAAAAAATGAACGGGAACACCCCTGTCAACCACTCCGGCCAAAGCCCCCAGCACACGCGTATACCCTCTTGGAATCACGTGTTTGTATTCGTACCAAAAATCGAAGATGTCTCCCAGCAGAAACAGCCCTTTTGTGCCTTCTTCCAGTCCTTCCAAAAACGCTATAAAATGCCGCTCCCTAGCTATAGAATCGCCCACCTTCAAGCCAAGGTGCACATCGGACACAAAATAATAATCTCCCGTTTTCCTCATATTTACAGAAACAACACAGACGCCAAGCCTACCAACAAACAATATCCGGCAAACCAAGTAAGTTTCATATTACGCACCAATGCCAACATAAAGCGACAAGCCAACCACCCCGATGCAAAAGCCGTAACAAAACCTATCCCCATAGCTGTTACGGAAAGGCCCGTGGCAGCCGGCGTAAACTCTCCGCCCACAATGCCTAAAAACGCCTGTCCCAAAATGGGTATCAAAACCATAAGAAAAGAAAAAGGCGCCACTTTGTCTTTCTCCACGCCCAACATCAACCCGGTAGCAATGGTGGCACCGGACCTGGAAAGTCCGGGCATGACGGCACACGCCTGCGCCACACCTATAACAAACGCATCCAAAAACCTAATGGGATGCGTCTTGCCCGTTTTCTGCCTTCTTACGGAAAGCCAATGAGCCAAACCCAACAAAACGGCAGTCAACAACAACATCCACCCCACCACAGCCGTTCCTTTGGTTGTAAAAAAGATCTCTATCCGATCCTTGAAAAAGAGCCCTACCACAAGTACCGGCAAAGCAGAAAACAACACACGCCATGTAAGCGCAGTAGCTTCTGTCTTGCGAAAACGTACTGTATCTGCAATCATTTCCCAAATCTGCCGCCTAAACACAACTACAATGCTCAAGGCCGTGGCAATGTGTACAATAATCTCAAAAGAAGCATCCTCCAACTCAATACCAAAGAGTGCCTTACCAATCACAAGGTGGCCGCTGCTGCTCACGGGAAGGAATTCCGTCAATCCCTGTACAAGGCCTAAAAGAAAGGCTTCAAGTGCGCTCATTGTCTTTCTCTTTTCTTATGCGCATGATGGCATACACACCATAGACAAAACCCCCGCATACGAGTATGGGAGCCACCACCATCCTTCTAAAACTAAAGAGCGTTTCTCCGGCAAAGACATCGGGGTCCTTAGATCCGCCCCCGGCCATCAACACAAATCCCAACGCTATGACAACCATTGTGCCTACCAACATCCAAGCGTTCCTTCTTGGAAGAGCAAACGATTTCTCTCTTTCTTTTTTATGTATCTGTTGTTTCTTCATAATAGCTAATAATAAAATGCAGAGGTTTCTAATTTTACTACCTTGTTGACTACAAAAAATGTGGACAACCGGCACAAAACAATTCCCATGGCCACCATACTTCCTAACACTACAAGAAACATCTCTCGCGATATAAACATAAGTATACCTGGAAATTCACGTTGCAACAAATAGAGCCCTCCCATAAGAAGCAAAATGGCCAACAGAGCAGACAAGAACCCTTGTACGACGGCCTGTGCCATAAACGGTCGTCGTATAAACCGCTTGGTGGCTCCTACCAGGCGCATGGTATAAATGGTAAAACGCCTGGCGTAAACAGACAACCTGATGGTGTTGTGTATGAGAGCAAAAGAAATCACAAGCAAGACAAGCGTTATGACTCCCAAAATCCAGCCCAAATTCCGCAGATTCCTGTTGATTAAAGATATCAAAGGAGCTTGATACGTCACCTCTTCCACAAACGGCAAACGCGCCAAACTCTGCTCCAGCTTCATGATGCTGTCGTTGTGAACGTAAGAGGCACGCAGCTTCAACTCTACAGATGCCGGTAAGGGATTGTATTCAAAAACGTCTAAAAAATCCGGCCCCAACAACTCTTCCATTTCAAGCGCCCCTTTGTCCCGAGACACAAAGTGCGCATCGCGTACGGCTTCTTTGGCATACGATGCCGCCAACAATTGCTTGACCAATAGCGTAGAATCGGTATCTTTCGTTTCTTGATCCAAAATAACGGTAACGCCCAAATGTTCCTTAAAATAATCAGATACCGTGCGTGCGTTGATGGCCAACAACCCGGTAATACCTATCAGAAGCAACACCAGCGCTATACTGATTACAGAAGACAGGTAAGACTGTACAAGCTGCTGATTTATAATGCTTTTATCTTGCTGTATCATGGTTGCGAATTTCAAAGATAAGGAAAAGTCTAAGATTTTAGTTATCTTTGTATGATTAAACAAGAGAAAAAAGATTATGGCCAAAAGAAAAAAAATCCTTTATGTGAGTTCAGAAATCTTCCCGTTCCTGCCACAGACGGATATGTCACACATTGGCCGTCATCTGCCGCAGGCAATTCAAGAGGCGGGTGGGGAAATACGTTTGTTCATGCCCAAATACGGTTGCATCAACGAACGTCGCAATCAGCTTCATGAAGTCATCCGGCTTTCCGGAATGAATCTTATCATAAACGAAATAGACCGTCCCTTAATTATTAAGGTAGCCTCTATCACGGCTGCCCGTATGCAAGTCTATTTTATTGACAACGAAGATTACTTCCAAAGGAAATTGCTTTACCGCAACGAAGACGACCAATTTTTTGAAGACAACGACGAACGAGGCATATTTTTTGCTCGTGGTGTACTGGAGACAGTAAAGAAGCTGCGTTGGATGCCTACTATAGTACATTGCCACGGCTGGCTCAGCCACCTGCTTCCTATGTATTTGAAAAAGGCATACCGCGACGACCCACTCTTTGCAAAAACACGAGTAGTGGTGTCGCTATACAACGACCTTACTACGGAAACTTTTAATAAATCTATGCGCGACAAAGCCATGGCACCGGGATTGAAAACAAAAGATATGGAATGGTTGGAAGATCCTACGGCATTGCACCTAGCCAAAACGGCTGTTCAATATGCAGACGGAATCGTCATGGCCGCACCACAAATAGATTCAAAACTGGAAACATACGTCAAAGAAAGGAAAGTCCCAATCTTGCCCTATGTGGACCCGCAAGTACCGGACAGCACATACCTTTCAGATTACAATAACTTTTACGACCAAATATCAGGTATCAAATGAAGTTAAGACCCCGCAGCCTATTTTTGGCTGCTTTTTTCTTAGTACATACCAGCTCCTGCATCACGGTAGACAACCGTATGGGATCGGACTTGGTGCCCGCCAATCAAATCATCCACATTTATACAGCAGACTTTGAAGCGCCCATGTATACGGCCACAGCAGACAGCCTGAATATGTCTTCCCCTCCGTACATAGAATTTGGATCGCTGAACACTCCGCTTTTTGGAAAAACCTCAAGCAGTTCCGTTATTCAAATAGCTCCCTACGCTTACCAGACAGAATACGGAAAAGATCCTGTTGTGGAAAACATGTTCGTTCACATTCCATTGAGCGGTCGTACTATTTTCCAAGAACAAGACAGATACACTCCGCAAAACGTCTACGTCTATAAATTGATAAAGGATTTAGACCATTTGAGCGTATACCACAATTCCTTCTCGGAAGACTTCATTGATCCCATCCCTGTGAACAAACCGGGCTATATCTATCTGGGTGGCGACACGTTGTACTTGGAATTCAAAAAATCCTTTGCTTACGAATTGTTACAAGCAGATTCTGCAGAAAGAGTCAACCCGGACGAATTTGCAAAACGGTTTAAAGGCCTTTACTTTACAACAGAACCGTATAAAGGCACAGAACCGGGTGGCAGAATCAACTACTTGGATATGGAAGAGGCAAACTTGTACCTCAACTACAAGTCAGAAGGTGGCGACAGCTTGATTACCTATTTCTTCAATATCTACAACACCTATTATAATATATCATCACACGAATCATCCCACCTGGCTACAAAAGAGCCGGCCTCTGCCCTGTACTACGAAGGATTGGCAGGTGTGAAGCCGTGCCTGGACGCTGCCGCTTTGGCAAAACAAATAAAAAGCTGGGGTGACCAGCAAGTTCCACCTATACAAACCAGCCAACTGCTGGTGTCCAGAGCGCAACTTGTCATGCCCGTTCCCATTCCCCAAGACGGAGATTACACGGCCGTTGACAACGCTCCGGAAAAACTGTTTCCTTGTACGTGGGTAGATAAAGACACCCTTGTATACCACAGACCCCTGCGGGAAGTGAATCAGGAAAACCATGGCGGTACCATGAACAGAACCCACTGGGAGTATACGTACGAGATTACCTCTTACATTCAAGAATTGTTAAAGAAACAAGAGTTCGCAGAAAAGGACAACTTGTGGATTCTTCCCACATACTCCTATAGCACCAACCAAGGAGAAGTATACGAAGTAGACAATTTTACGTACCGCAACACACTCTTTAACGGAAATCTTTCAGACAGACCGCCGTATGTTCGAATCACATACGCCGTCTTACAACTATAAAAAAAAGACTTCGTAGCTCAGCAGGTAGAGCAAATGACTCTTAATCATTGGGTCGAGGGTTCGAATCCCTCCGAGGTCACCACCCCTCTGTTGCATTCATTCATCCAAGCTTGTTTGGATGCTTCCTGTTCGGCGTCTTTTTTTGAATAGCCCGTACCCGTTCCCAACACACTCCCTTCTGTAACAGCTTGGGCTTGAAATGTCACACATTCTCCCGGTTTCTGCGGAAGCATCCGCACACGAAAAGTAAGTGCCTTCCCTTTCTTCTGGTACCGTTCTACCAAACGAGACTTAAAATCTGTTTCCGTGTATTCCAATTCTTGCCAGTCTACAGCAGAAAGCAAATGGTTGAGTAAGATTTTCTTGGATTTTTCAAATCCCACATCTAGAAAAATGGCTCCCGCCAATGCCTCGTACATATTGCCGGCCAAATTTCTGGAGTTCACGTCTTTTCCTTTTACGTAAAGCCAATGGTGCATGCCTGCCCCAACGGCAATTTTGTTCAAAGAGTCGCGACTGACCAATTTGGAGCGCATACGAGTCAAATACCCTTCATCAGCATGAGGGTACCTTCTGTAAACAGCCTCTCCAACTACAACTCCCAATACGGCATCTCCCAAAAACTCCAACCGTTCGTTCGATTCCATGTTGTTTGAAACGGTGGAACGATGGGTTAAAGCAATTTTGTAATACCTCAAATTCCTTGGTCTGAAACGAAAGGACTTGCGGATGGCTTTTCTTAAGATGTGGTCTTGGGAATCTTTATCCGTAGGCCGGAAGGACGTCATTATTCCGCTTTTTTTATCAACAAGCTGGCGTTGTGGCCCCCAAATCCAAAAGTATTGGAAATAGCCACTTGTACTTTTCTCTCCTGAGCTTCGTTGAACGTGAAATTCAGTTTGTAATCAATAGCGGGATCTTCTTCCTTGAAGTTGATGGTTGGCGGCACCATATCGCGCTCCATAGCGCAAATACAAGCCAAGATTTCTAAAGCTCCCGTAGCACCCAGAGCATGTCCTGCCATGGATTTTGTAGAGCTCAAATTCATCTTGTAAGCATGGTCTCCAAACAGAGTATTGATGGCCTTCGCTTCCACAATATCCCCCAGGGGTGTGGAAGTGCCGTGCAAATTGATGTAATCTACATCGGTAGGTTTCATGCCGGCTTCTTCTATGGCCAATTCCATAACCCTACGTGCACCCTTTCCATCGGGATGCGGTGCCGTAATGTGATAGGCGTCGGCTGTCATGCCGCAGCCGCCTACCTCGGCATATATTTTGGCGCCGCGGCGCTTGGCGTGCTCATACTCTTCAAATACCAGAACTCCGGCTCCCTCGCCCATGACAAAACCATCCCTTGTCTTATCAAACGGACGCGATGCTGTCATGTACTCCTGGTTGTTTGTAGAGATGGCCCGGGCCGCATTAAAACCGCCTACACTGGCTACGTTGATGGGAGCTTCCGATCCTCCCGTAAGTATAACCTCTGCTTTTCCCAACCGGATAAGCGTAAACGCATCGCTCATGGCGTGGTTGGAAGTGGAACAGGCAGATACGGTTGCGTAATTGGGTCCTTGAAACCCGTATTTCATAGACAACATACCGGACGCAATGTCCGGAATCATCATAGGTATTAAAAAGGGACTGAATCTGGGCTCCATGTCTCCGGCGTAGAATTGCCTCACCTCTTCCAGCAAAGTTTCAATACCGCCTATACCCGACCCTACAATAACCCCCACTCTGTCTTTATCAATACCATCCAAATCCAAACCGCTATCACGAATGGCTTCGTCTGCCGCTATGAAAGCATATTGAGTAAACAAGTCGTTCCTGCGAGCTACTTTCTTATCTATTCCAAATTTCTCCGGATCGTAATCCTTGATTTCGCAAGCAAAACGTGTTTTAAATTTCTGAGAATCAAAACGGGTAATCCAACCGGCACCGGACATACCGGCTATCAGGTTGTCAAAATACTCCGGTACGTTATGTCCCAAAGGGTTTATGGTACCTATTCCGGTAATGACTACCCGTTTCAGTTTCATAATGGTTTTGGTTAATTATTCGGCTTTAACGTTATCTTCAATGTACTTGATGGCGTCGCCTACTGTAGAAATTTTCTCAGCGGCTTCGTCCGGGATGTTGATGCCGAAAGCTTCTTCAAATTCCATAATCAATTCTACGGTATCTAAAGAATCCGCACCTAAATCGTTTGTAAAGTTAGCTGTGGTGGTTACTTCACTTTCGTCTGCACCCAATTTGTCCACAATAATTTGCTTCACTTTTTCTTCAATGTTAACTGCCATAATTAAGTGATTAGTTAATAAATGTAGTTTTAAATGCAAAATTTATAAAACTATGCAAACAGCAAAGTAAAAAAAATTATTCCATATTACGAAATAACCTGCTTGCCCACACCACCCCTAAATACCTATAACCATCTAAGACTGTTCTGGTAACCCCCTTTCTGCTGAACAAAAAAGGGTGTCTGTTGAAAGCGGCTTGGTTTTTGTTTTAAAATATTTACTTTTGTATTAATTGGGAAAAATTGCTCACAATGAAGACTTTAAAATTACTTTTTGCTATCGCCTTTCTAATGGGTTTTTCTCATGTAACTGTTGCACAAAATGTTACAGAAACAGGCCATGCTTCTATTATACTTGGAATAGGAGATGGATTTCTTGTTACCAAAACATCTGATCTTCATTTTGGCGACATCAAACCCATATCGGGATCGGGCGGTGCCATTGCCATTAATCCACAATACGGAACGGTCACCATCTTGTCGGGCAATTTTATACTATCCGGAAATACCAGCATTGCTACATTTGATTTAGATGGTTCCAGAGGAAGAAAAGATTATGCTTACACACTCCCAACAAATGTTGTCCTCAGAAACGCCCAGGGCAACACCATGACTGTTAGCGACATGACGGTTTACAGAACCCCCCAATCCGGACAAGCGGGCCTGGGGGAACATATAGGTTACGGTCAAACGAATAACCAGGGAAAGGCAACTCTTTTTGTGGGTGGCACATTAAACATCAATGCCAATCAACCCAACGGTGTTTATTCCAACACCACAGACCTAAAAGTAGTCGTTATACTCCAATAAGTCTATTACTGCACCGCACTCACTGTAGTCTTTATCTCCATAGACAGATCTACGGTTTGAACCATCCCGCCCTGCTCTATTACCAAATCTCCCTTCAAGCTCTGAGTTCCTTCACTCTCTACCACCCATCCGCTATCTGTATTTACTGTTGCAGTAGCCTGTCCGCTGCCTGAAATGTTTTCCATACGTTGCGGAGCATCGGACTTTTTGGCGTTTGGATCGGGCATAACGACTGCTTGAGTAGTCAAATACGCTTTGTTCCCTTCTATTGCCGTAAGACGTTGTTGCGTAGTAGCCAAAACACCCATCTCTTCATTTTTATCATCGTCTGTCCATACAGAAGGCACAGCCAATGCTCTGTCAGGAAATTTGGTGAGCCCCGCCTGAACTACGCTTTTAATAGTCTGCTCTTTGAAAAGGGCTTTTATTTCATCCAACGCTGCGTTCCGTTTTCTACGTGCGTATTGCGTTGCCAGAATGCTATCTGCTTCATGAAAAGAGTCTTCGCTTAAAGGCATTACCTCTACCACTTCTCCCAAAGAAGATACCACTACTTCAAACGGTTGTGCCATTACAGACTTAATGGCTTGGCTCTTCACATCTTCTCCTTCAGAATTGTACTCTTGCGATTGACCTTGCGCTGCTGTGCGTAAAAAAACGTGTGTCAAACGTACATCCATCAAATATCCTTGCTCCGTCTCTTTATCAAGCGTAAGAACTGCTTTAAACACTTGGTCTGTCTCTGTAGTCATATCTCCCATCATAGGAACCCGCAACGTTGTTTTTTGATTAATTTGTAAAGATACCGGATATTCAACCCCTTCTGCAGGATTGAATACCAATGTTATATGTTGGGCTTGCAGCGTAAGTGCCGCACAAATAAATAAACCGCTCAATAAACGTTTCATCATGTATTTCTTTAAAGTTTTCCCAAACTTACAAACTATTCGTTAATTTTGAAGACCTAAAAGCCCATGTTATGAACAGAAAAATCTTTTTATTTATGATTATTGCAGGCTCCTTAGCGTTGAATGCATGCAACGGGAGCGCATCTCAAACTCCTCTTATTGGAAAAAACACTGCTGTTCCGGAAAACGATCTGTTGAGCGCATCGGTCCTCAACAGTTTTGGACGCGTATCGGATCCGCAAGTATCACCGGACGGAAAACAAATAGTCTATGGTGTAAGCTACATTTCTGTAGAACAAAACAAGAGCAACCGAGAACTCTTTGTTATGGATACAGACGGCAGCAACAACCGCCAAATTACCTTTACTCCGGAAAACGAATCCAACGCCCGCTGGCTGGATAACGACCGCATCCTGTTCTTGAGTCAAGGAAAATTGTGGCTCATGCGAACAGATGGAACGGGCAAAAAACAAGTGAAAGGAACAGAGCGTCGCATAGCCGGATTCAGTCTGTCCCCCAACAAAGACAAAATTCTGTACATATCTTATGTACCTACAGGAACACGTCCCACAGACTTGGATCCTTCTTTAAATCAAGCTACGGGGCGCATCATTGACGATCTGATGTACCGCCACTGGGATTGCTTTGTGGAAGAAATTCCACACACCTTTGTAGCTTCCTTTGACGGCACATCCATAAGCGGGGAAGAAGACTTGTTGGAAGGATTGCCTTATGAGTTACCTACATTGCCTTTTGGAGGAATGGGAGAATTAAGTTGGAGTCCGGATGGAACAGCCGTTGCATACTCCTGTCGCAAATTAACCGGAGCCGAATACGCCGTGTCTACCAACACAGATATTTATCTGAGAAACTTGGAAACAGGAGCAGAAGTCAACTTGAGCGAAGGCATGATGGGATACGATACGGCTCCCTTGTTTTCCCCTTGTGGAGAATTCTTGGTATGGAGCAGCATGGAACGCGATGGCTACGAGGCCGATAAAAACCGCTTGATGCTTTATTCCTTCAAAGACGGTTCCATCAAAGATTTGACTGCCCGCTTCCGCTACAACGTAAGCCAAGCTGCCTGGATGCCGGACGGCAAAGGTCTGTACTTTACATCGTTGTCAGAAGGTGTTCAACATGTCTTTGTGCTGGATTTATCAACAGAGAAAATCAATCAAGTAACAAACGGATTGTACGATTGCGGCTCTATACAAGTAATAGGAAATGCAAAGGAAGGGCAACAACTCATTGGCACATACGTTTCTTTGTCTATGCCCTCGGAATTGGTTTCCATCAATCCCGTATCCGGCGAATACACGCAACTTTCCCATGAAAACAAACATCTGCTGGATGCGCTAATCATGGGACGCGTAGAAGAACGCTGGGTAACGACTACCGACCATAAAAAAATGCTTATGTGGGTAGTATACCCGCCGCATTTCAACCCCCAGGAAAAGTATCCGGTTGTTTTATTCTGTACGGGAGGTCCGCAAGGCACCCTCTCTCAAAGTTGGTCGTACCGCTGGTGCCATCAATTGATTGCAGCCAACGGGTACATTGTTCTTCTGCCCAACCGCAGAGGCACCACGGCCTTTGGCAAAGAATGGACAGAGCAAATCAGCGGTGATTATCCGGGACAGAACATGCAGGACTACCTAAGTGCCGTAGACCACATAAAACGAGAACCTTTTGTAGATGGTACGCGCATTGGAGCCGTTGGAGCCAGTTACGGAGGGTATTCCATTTTCCAGTTGGCCGGATACCATAAAGAACGGTTTGCTGCTTTTATTGCCCATGCCGGTATTTTCAACCAGGAACACATGTACATGACAACGGAAGAAGTCTTTTTCCCTCACTGGGATAACGGAGGTGCTCCCTGGGACAACAATCCGGTAGCCAAACGCCACTATGCCCTTTCTGCGCACAAACGCGTGCAACACTGGGATAGACCCATTCTGATTACCCATGGCGAACTGGATTACCGAGTACCTGTTGACCAAGCCATGGCTGCTTTCAATGCCGCGAGGCTGAATGGAGTACCTGCTAAGATGTTGTTGTTCCCGGATGAAAACCACTGGATTTTGAAACCGCAAAACAACATGCTTTGGAATCGCGTATTCTTTGATTTTTTAGACACGTATTTAAAATAACAAAGAAAACGCGTCACAGCACCTTTATCTTTTTTGTCCAAAATTTTACAAACAGACAGGTTACGTTTGACTACAAACATTTTAATACCTGTAAGTATGGAATTATCAATTAACAAAGTAGAATTGCTGGGGCGCGTAGGAGCGGATCCTCGGTTTGGACAATCGGAAGAAGGAAGAAAAGTCATGAATTTCAGCTTAGCTACGGGAGAAGTCATCCGCCTGCCGGATGGAGCGCTGAGAGAAGAGACCACATGGCACAAAATTGTAGCGTGGGAAGGAAAAGAAATCCTCCCCTTTGATAAGGTGAAAAAAGGAGCCCGTCTTTCCATAACAGGACGTATTCGTACAAACGTGTATGAAAAAGACGGTCAAACAAGACATTATCAAGAAATTTTGGCACAAACACTCAAAGAGGCAAATCCCGACTAACAAGCATTCCCGTAGAAAATCACTACATTTGTCCTTTCACTAACAACAGATTATGCCGCACAAAATCTTTATTTATAATACACTTGCAAGAAAAAAAGAACAATTTGAGCCACTAGTGCCCGGACACGTGGGACTGTACGTTTGCGGTCCCACCGTGTACGGAGATCCGCACCTGGGACATGCACGTCCCGGAGTGGTCTACGATGTCTTTGTAAGGCTTTTAAAGGACTTGGGATACAAAGTCCGCTACGTTCGCAATATTACAGACGTGGGCCATCTGGAAAGCGATGCCGATGAAGGGGAAGACAAAATTGCCAAAAAGGCCCGCTTGGAAAAGTTGGAGCCTATGGAAATTGTGCAACACTATACCATCCGGTATCACAAAGCCATGGAACAACTCAACACCTTGCCGCCTTCTATTGAACCACGGGCTTCCGGTCATATTACGGAACAGATTGCCATGGTACAGCAAATTCTTGATGCAGGTGTGGCTTATGAAGTCAATGGCTCTGTCTATTTTGATATAGATGCGTACAACAAAAAGCACAACTACGGAGTACTATCAGGCCGAATTTTAGAAGACCTGCAAGTACAAACAAGAGACTTGGAAGGCAGTGAAGACAAGCGTTCTCCGTACGATTTTGCCCTTTGGAAAAAAGCAGACCCGGAACACATCATGCGTTGGCCCTCCCCTTGGGGAGAAGGATTCCCGGGCTGGCACCTGGAATGCTCCGTAATGAGCTCCAAATATTTGGGAGAGGTATTTGATATCCATGGAGGCGGCATGGACTTGCTGTTTCCTCATCACGAATGCGAATTGGCTCAAAACACAGTAACACGTGGTAAAGACAGCATCCGCTATTGGATGCATAACAATTTGATTACCATAAATGGTCAAAAAATGGGGAAGTCTTTGGGGAACTTCATTACTCTGGAAGAGGTGTTCAGCGGAAACCATAAGCTTCTTTCTCAAGCATTCCATCCCATGACCGTCCGTTTTTTTATCTTACAAGCCCACTACAGGGGCCCCTTGGACTTCAGCGACCAAGCTTTGGTGGCTGCCGGGACGGGACTCAAAAGGTTGTTCAGAGGGTACGACCAATTGCAAAAAATCAAGACAGATGCAAAAGCTCTTCCGGCAGAATTGATGGAAAAAGCAGAACAGCGGATATACAAAGCCCTGTGTGATGACTTGAACACACCCATAGCTTTGGCAGAACTTTTCCAAGTTGTTTCATGGATCCATACGGCAGCGCAATCGGGCAAAGCCATAGCCCCTGTTGATAAAGAAACAGCTACACGCCTGTACGAACGTGTAGTCCACGGCATTTTAGGACTTCAGGAAGAAACAGATCAGAACCAAATGCCCGTAGTGGAAGGCCTTGTAGATATGGTGTTGGATTTCAGAACGCGTGCTAGGGAAGAAAAAGATTGGAGCACTTCTGATTTTATCAGAGACAAACTTTCCCACTTGGGTATAGAAATAAAAGATACACCTCAAGGAACAGAATGGGAGATGTAACCAAAATAAAAAGAGGGCGGAAAACACCGTCCTCTTTTTATTTTGTGGCGCGCTTTGCTATCTTTTGTTTGCATGAAAAAATGTCCGCGCTCACTACTACAACCTTTTATATACCTACATCCCCAAATACCGTTCCACATTTTTTACTTTTTTGACAAACACCACACAGCCCCCGGCTATCTTCTTGTTAATCATTAAAATATCAAAACAACTGCAAAAAACATGTTCTGTTTTTCACAAAAGTATGGGGAATCTCACAAACAGTCCGGGGCACCCAATTCCCCAGCTGGGGAATTATTCCCCGATTTGTGCTACAGGGATTTCTTTTTAACTTCGTCTTATGAAACAAGATGCGCGTTTTAAGCTGAAAATTGTTTTCAGTTACCTCTTGCTCCTGGCCCTGGCTTTGGGATCGGGATGGTATGTATACAAACACGTGTATCCTTTTCTTTTTCAAAGCGAAGACCGTCGTGAGGAAATTTTAGAGAGGAGTTTACTCATAAGCAACACCATCTCTTTGTTGTACGAAGCCGAATGGCTGGGGACACGTTTTATTCAAGACCCAAAAGACGACAACTACACCTTATATAAAGGTGCACTCCATAAAGTAGACACGTTACTGGATTCGCTTGTCAGAAGTACACCCGTAGAGCGACAAAAGAAAATCATCAGAGAAATAGACAGCCTGCTATTATACAGAGACACCAACATTCTGGACATTGCTCGCCAACAACAAGAATTGAGTAAACGAAGCCGACAAGAAGCCGTCGTTCAAAAAGTAGATAGGGCTATCCCTCCATTACCACCCGTACCAAGAGGACCTGTACTCACAGAGGTAACCTCCCGCCCCTCTGCCCCTGTAGTTGTTCGACAAGAAATCATTTACGACACCATCGTGACGGCTGTACACCGCCCCAAACTCACATTTTTTGAAAGGCTGGGACAAGCTTTTGTTCCGGAGCGTATGCAAGACAGCATAACGGAAGTCAAACAAATCAGACGCACCGTCACAGATTCGCTCGTACGGATCATTCATCCGGCACAAGACACCGCCCCTTCTAGGGAAGCCAGACGCGACACGGTAGTACGAGCCGTCTTAGAGGTATTGGACTATGTTGAAACGGAACGGCAAGCACAACTGAAAGCCATTAGTGCACGGCTAGAAAAATTGATAGAAACAGACAGAGCACTCAATCTGGAAATCAACAAACTGCTTGACGAGCTCAACAAGGAGTGGTTTCAATCTACGGCCGGAGCGCTTGAAGCCAGGAGGGCATCATTGGAACAAGCCGGTGCGTCGCTTTCCATTTTAGGAGCTACGGCTCTGTTTGTCATCTTTCTGTTTACCCTGCTTATTTTTACAGATGTCAACAAAAGCCGCAAATACAGGAAAGACCTGGAAGTAGCCAGAAGCCGAGCAGAAGACCTGATGGAAAGCCGGGAAAAATTGCTCTTAACCGTTACCCACGACATCAAAGCACCTTTGAGTTCTATTGTGGGCTACCTGGATTTGATGCGCCAATCTTCAGACAACAGTTACGTAGGTCCCATGATACACTCTGCCGAACACGTCATGGAACTATTGGCCAACTTGTTGGAGTATTACCGCCTGGAATCACAAAAAATACAACTAAACCCTGTACCTACCCCTATAAAACGTTTTTTTGAAGAAGCGTTGGCCGTATTTGTGCCTGTTGCCGGTCAAAAAGGACTTTCTCTGCATTTAAAAACAGACGTTTCCCCGGATTGTTACGTATTGACAGACCCCTTGCGCTTGCGACAGATTGTGATGAACATCCTTTCCAACGCTGTGAAATTCACAGAGAAAGGACACATAGACCTCTACGTGACGGCAGACGAAAAAGAGCTATTTTTTTCAATATACGATACGGGAATAGGCATTTCACCACAAGCCCGACAATCTATTTTTGAAGAATTCACCCAATTGAACCATGTCCTTTCGCCTGAAAGAGAAGGCATGGGCTTGGGACTGTCCATCGTGAAACGAACGGTAGATTTGTTCAAAGGAAGCCTTACGCTCACAGACAACAAAGAGGGCGGCAGTACTTTTAGCGTTACCCTTCCCATCCGGCCTGTTTCGGCTCTTGAAGGCACTCATACACATCCAAGTGATTTGACAGCCACCCGGCCAACTTCAGATTCCGATGTTCTCAAAACACACAAAACGGCACCTTTAAGAATTTTAGTAGTAGACGACGACCCGTCGCAACGTGCCTTGTCTCAAGAAATGCTTCGCCTGTTGGGCCACCTATCAACAACAGCAGAAGGGTGCCGTCAAGCATTGGAAAAACTCAATACAGTACGTGTAGATTTGGTTCTCACAGATATTCGCATGCCAAAAGAAGACGGTTTTTGTCTTTTAGAAGCCATTCGAACAAAGCTGGAAGCTCCGGTAATTGCAGTTACGGCAGAAGGCATGCATCCTACTCCTTATTATATAGAAAAAGGATTTGCGGCCCATTTGTCCAAGCCCTTTATAATGAGCCAATTGAAAGCAACTTTGGACAATTTTGCCCCCATGGTGCCTTACAAAGCCTTCTCTCTGGTAGAGATGGGGCGCATGTTGGATGCGGATTTGGAATCTGTCTCTCAAGTGCTGCAGGTATTTTATACAACTACTTTAGAAAGTCTTTCTCATCTGGAAAAAAGCCTGAAGGCTAAAGACAGCGTGCAGATTACAATGTTGGCTCATAAAATGCTGCCTATGTTCCGCCAATTGCATTCTCCTTTGGCAGAACAACTGGCCTTTTTGGAGCGTACAGGTGGCAAAGATGTTGAAAAGACACAATACGTGATAAACCGGGCACGGGAGCTACTCCATATTATAAAGCTTCATTTTGTTGTATAACGTTTTGCGGTCAATGCCCAGCAGGCGAGCCGCCCGTGTACGATTGTTCTTTGTACGTGCCAGAGCTTGAGTAATCATCTGCCGTTCATGTTGCTCCTTTAAGGTTTGTGCATCCTGGCCGGCAGCCTCGGCAAGTGCTATATCAGGTGCCGTTCCTTTAAGGGGAATGTTGCGGATTTCCTCTGGCAAATCAACCGCCTGCACCAAAGGGCCTTCGCTCAGCAGCACCGTTCTCTTTACCACATTCAGCAGTTCTCTAAGGTTGCCGCGCCACTCGTACACCTTCAACAACTCTTGCGCTTCCGGTGCAAATCCTGCAATTTTCTTATTCATTTGGCGGTTGGCATACTCCAGAAAATGTTCGGCAAACAACAGAATGTCTTGTCCGCGGTCTTTCAAAAGCGGCATGTTCAGCTGAAATTCATTGATCCTGTGGTACAAATCTTCCCGGAATTTGCCCTGCTCTATCATTTCTTTCAAATCCACATTGGTAGCTGTGATGATGCGGATGTTTACTTCAATAAACTTAGAACTGCCTACCGGCTTTATAACACCTTCCTGCAAAGCGCGTAGCAATTGCATCTGAATATCTGTAGAAAGGTTTCCCACCTCGTCCAAAAACAACGTCCCGCCGTGTGCCATTTCAAAGGCTCCCTTTTTATCGCCTATGGCCCCCGTAAACGACCCTTTGATGTGTCCAAACAATTCGCTTCCCGCCAGGTCCCTGGGAATGGCTCCGCAGTCGAGTGCCACAAACGGTTCTTCGCGTCGCAAGCTGTTTTGATGGATGTGATTGGCCACATACTCTTTTCCCGTACCGCTGGCACCGGAAATAAGTACCGATAAAAAGGTAGGCGCTACCAGCATCATATGTTCGTACAGCTTCTCAGAAGCAGCACTCTCTCCTTTAATAAAAGGTATGCGTTCATGCGGCCGATCTTTTTTCTTGATGATTTCGTCAATTTTCTCTCTCAGCAACACCGGATCTACCGGTTTCTCTAAATAATCGGCAGCCCCCAACCTTATAGCCTGAACGGCCGTGTGGATATCTGCATACCCGGTCATAATAAATACAGCGCTGTCGGGCGACGTTTCTCGTATCCATTTCAAAAGTGTGAGCCCCTCCGTGTCCGGAAGACGCAAGTCTGAAAGAATAATATCGTACACCCCCGCCTGTACAGCCTTCATGGCCTCTCCTGCAGAGAGCACGCTTTCCGCTCTGTATCCGGCTTTAGTAAGCCAGGTTTTTAGCAGAGAATTAAACGCAGCATCATCTTCTATGATCAATATTTTAACCATACATGCAAATGTAAAAAATATTTTTATGTATCTTTACCCCATCATGAGAGGCACTGTATTAACAACTTCCGTTTTTCTAACCCTTCTGCTGTGGGGAATCCATCCTGCTGTAGCACAGATACAGACGCAAAACGTTACCGTTAATGCAAGCCTTAACGTAAACACAGCTCTCACTCTAACACAAGAAACACCTCTTTACTTTGGGGCTTTCCAGGCGGGAAAGGGATCGGGAACCATTACACTTACCGCTTCAGAAACCCCACAGCTTTCCTACACCGGCTATGTAACCGTTTTGTCTACACATGGCCTATCGGCAGGTAAGTTTCGTGTTTCAGGAAACCCCAATGCTAAGGTTAACATTATCTGTGCAGCCTGGTGTCATACTCTATACGGTCCAGACGCCACCATGAATATTCACTATACTAAAAATGCCGAAAGCATTACTTTAAATTCCTCCGGTATAGGATATGTTTATATAGGAGCTACCGCAGACACGTGGTATAACCACCCATCCGGAACATATTCCGGCACTTACGAACTAAGTGTAGTTTACGATTAACCCCTGTATCTCACTCCTTTCTCACTCCTTTCCCTCTATTTCCAAAATAGACAATAGAACAATATGTACGTTTAGTTGAAAAAAACAACGTGTATGTTGAAAACGTTTTTATTTCTTGTACCTGCAACATACTTTTGTACCGCGTTCAAAAATCATGAAATTATTTTTTAGTAAAAAAACCATTTAAATACTCTCATTCATTATGAAAACAACATTAAAAATTTTTACACTCACAGCAATCCTCTTCGGATTCGCAACTATTTCTTACGCACAAAGCAGCGCCGATGGTACAGCATCTGCCGGTGCAAACATTTTGACTGCTTTGTCTATATCAAAAGTTACAGACTTGCACTTTGGTGATATGGTATCTCAGACAGCTGGGTTTACAGTAACACTGCCAACCACTGGAACAAGATCATCCTCTAATGAAGCTGCGCTAATCAACGGCAACACTAATGTGTCAGTTGCTGAATTTAAAGTAGATGGTCATGGAAGCCAAAAATTCAAAATTGAACTTCCCACAACTGTTACTATTAAAAATGATGACGATGAGGAAATGACAGTGACAGGTTGGAACCATGACGCTGGAAGCGCTCCCGCACTTTCTTCAGGAACTAAAAACTTCAAGGTAGGTGCTACCTTGAATGTAGGGGCTGAGCAAGCCGTAGGCGAATATACAGGAACATTTGATGTAACCGTAACTTACGAATAATCCAATACAGTATATTTCCCCGGTCGCTCCTTTCATAGGAATGGAGCGTTCCGGGGGAATTTTTCAAAATAAAAAAATAATAATTTAAACAATAAACACTCCAAATTATGAAAAAGCTCACAATCAGAAGCTGTGGCTGTAACTGTTTCTTGGGCTTTGAGGCTCACGGAAAACCCTGTTAACAGCAAACCAAAGATAAG
>DUNA01000062.1 GCA_012839605.1 Bacteroidales bacterium | reverse complement strand
GGTGACCGTAGAAGAAGGCAAAGGCACAGAAACAGAAGTGAAAGTAGTGGAAGGAATGCAATTTGACCGCGGTTACATCTCGGCTTATTTTATTACCAATTTGTCCGTGATGAGGATCAGCGGATCGTCCAGGACGGCTTCCATTTTTTCCGAATTGGTAATAAAATAAGCCGAGATGTAACCGCGGTCAAATTGCATTCCTTCCACTACTTTCACTTCTGTTTCTGTGCCTTTGCCTTCTTCTACGGTCACCACGCCTTCTTTCTTTACTTTGGACATGGCTTCTGCAATGAGTTTGCCGGTTGCCGGGTCGTTGTTTGCTGATACAGAGGCTACTTGCTCAATTTTGGAGAGGTCGTCACCTACTTGTTGGCTTTGCTTTTTGAGGCTGGCCACTACGCTTTCAACGGCTTTGTCAATTCCACGTTTGAGGTCCATAGGATTGGCACCTGCTGTCACGTTTTTTAAACCCACATTGATGATGGATTGAGCCAGAACGGTGGCTGTGGTGGTTCCGTCACCGGCTTGGTCGTTTGTTTTAGAAGCTACTTCTTTTACAATTTGTGCACCCATATTGGCAAAGGAATCTTCCAATTCAATTTCTTTTGCCACGGTAACACCGTCTTTTGTAATTTGAGGGGATCCGTATTTTTTATCAATAACCACGTTGCGTCCTTTGGGACCCAGGGTTACCTTTACTGCATCAGCCAGGGCATCTACCCCTTCTTTCATAAGGGAACGGGCTTCTATGTTATATTTAATTTCTTTTGCCATAATAAGTTCGTTTTAGCGGGTTAATATTAAATAATGGCCAGTACATCTGATTGGCGCATAATCAGGTATTCCTGATTGTCTATGTTGATTTCCGTCCCGGCGTATTTTCCGTATAACACTATGTCACCTTCTTTCAATTCCATAGGCTCATCTTTTTTACCGCTTCCAACGGCAATGATTTTACCACGTTGTGGTTTTTCTTTTGCGGTGTCCGGGATGTAGAGACCGGAAGCTGTTTTCGTTTCCGCTTCCTGTGGCTGAACGACTACTCGATCTGCTAAAGGTTTGATTTTCATTGTTGTAAAAATTTAAATTGTTTTTATGTTTTGTTTTTGTTTGTCTGTCAACGAATGGACATTAAACAAAATTAATGCCACGGCACGGTACCTGTCAAATTGTCAGCGATGGTTTCACGTTGTCGCACCGGTCTCTTTGGCAGCTTTTTTCCAAACGTACAAACCGTGCAATGAGTTGAGCAAGTAAACAGACCACATAGAAGCGATAATCAAATGACCTGTTTCGTGTTCTCGGAAGTAGGCCATGCTCCACATGATGATGGTGGCTATGTTTACGGTAATCCATAAGTACCATTGTTCTGCATACGTTTTAACCATCAGAAACATGGCAATAACAGAAAGAACAGTTGTGGTGGAATCCAGATACGGCAAGGGGTCATCAAAATAATCTAATACCATACCTCCGGCAGCAATGAGAAGGGCACATGAAATGAATAGAAGAATACGTTGCGGTCGTGTAAGCACTCTGGATTGCACCGTTGTTTTGCTGCCTTCTCGCATCCGTTTTTTCCACATAAAAAAGCCGATAAATTGCATGGGTACGTAATACAGCCCGTTTAAGGCTACTTCTCCCCAATACCCAACGCCCCAGGACAGGTACGTATACAGGCTTACTTGAATAAGTCCAAAAAGATAATTGGAAATATGTCCTTTGGCTACCAAAACCACACACAGTACGCCCGACAAAGTGGCAACGGTAGAAAGTATTTCCCACTCTCCCGTCACTACAAATATAATGATATTCAAGCTGGTGATGGTTGTAAGCAGAAACCATTCGTACGGGCTGAAAAAACGCAATCCTTTCATGAGCAATCAATAAAATGTGGGGAAGGAAAAGAGAAATTCAAAAAAATGTTGTTTTTCACACGTATAGGCATACCGGACTCCGGCTGTCAAGGGAAGTCCTATACGAAAGAGATGGAAATCTAAAAGCAAGTCCGTTCCTACAGACCATAAGGCTGTCTTTTCTTTGTTCGGATATCTGTCTTGGCGGTAATCTGCAAAAGGAATCAACTGCAGCCGTTTGATGTACAAAATGTCCGGGATAGACGGGTCTCCTATGCCAATGGGGATGGCGTAATCTCCGGAAACAAAAATGGATGTAGGGGCATACGTTCCGGCTTCTAT
>DUNA01000061.1 GCA_012839605.1 Bacteroidales bacterium | reverse complement strand
CCAAACAGAGGCTGCCAGTTCGTCTCCTTTAAAATACTCTTTTGTTTTGGCTAAGGCTTCTTCGTAGGGAAAAACAGCCTTTGCATTCTTTTTTACAGAATCCATAACACTACATTAAGAAGGTTCAAAAAATAATCTCCTGATGAAAATGGAGTCGCAAGATACCTCAAACACCGCTTGATTAACAGAGCAGAATTGAAAAGATATGCACAAAATTTTTAACAACAATGCATAGTACAATGTGCGCACTTTGAAAACTCTCCACGCAGCCTGCTTTCCACCATTTTCTCTAATCTTACACGAATGGCATGGTTGCGAACATGCTCCAGCACATCGTGCACAAAAGCCATCTGTTGCAACAGATGTGCCTGCTCCAAGGGAACCCCTCTGGACCGTATATAAAACAAGCCCATTTCATCCAACCTACCTATGGTGGCTCCGTGAGAACACTTGACATCGTCTGCATAAATTTCCAACTGCGGCATGGTGGTGATTTTGGCATCACGAGTAAGAAGCAAATTGTGATTTGCTTGAAATGCCTCTGTACTTTGCGCCCCGGGAGCTACGTATATGAGTCCTTCAAACCACGCTTTTGCACTGTTATCCAAAATGCCTTTAAACAATTGGCTGGATTGACACTCTTTGCTGTTGTGCCTCACTTCTATGTTGTATTTTATCTCTTGTTCGCCGTCTGCCAAATACAACCCATCCAAGTTGCATACGGCGCCGGGTTCTTGCAAATGCGCCTTCACTTTGTTCTCTATAGTACCGCCGTACAAACTCAAAATGTGGCTGTCCAGTCGGGCGTCCTTGTACAAACGGGCATCCAAATCCAACCAATACCGGGAGCGTCCGTGTTCGTTCTGCATAAACAACAAATCCAAATGTGCACCCTCTCTTAACGTTATGTGAGAATACCTGGACGTTTGGTACAAATGTTCCTTTAACGTATGGTCGCAAACGACAATCTGCGCTTTCGCTCCCGGAGCCAACTCCCACGTATTTGTAAACTCTAGGGGTTCCGGTAAATTCTCGCTGCGAACGCTGATAATTTGCAAAGGGTTTTCTGAATGATCGCCCGTTATGTGCGTCTTCAAACCCCTTCCCTCCGGACCCGTTGACAACGTAATGCCGTTTTGCGTACCCGGCGACTCTTGCAACACACCGTCCACCAAAAACACCTGCCTGATGTTTTCTCCGGGTACGGTACATTGGAATACCCGCTTTACTTCCGGCATATATCTATATTCCTTCATGTTGCATTGATAATGTGGTCGTAACCTTTGTTTTCTACCTCCAAAGCCAATTCCTTGCTTCCGGATTTTATAATCCTGCCTTTGTTCAGCACGTGTACGATATCGGGGACTATGTAGTCTAACAAACGTTGATAATGCGTAATGACTACAAACGCATTGTCTTTTGTTTTCAATTTGTTGACTCCGTTAGCCACTACACGCAGTGCGTCTACGTCCAAACCGCTATCCGTTTCATCCAAAAAAGCCAAGGTGGGTTCCAACATGGCCATTTGGAAAATTTCATTGCGCTTTTTCTCTCCCCCTGAAAACCCTACGTTGACACCTCTGCCAACAAAAGACGGATCCATTTCCACTACGGCCATTTTTTGCCGCATCAATTTCAAAAATTCTCCCGAAGATAACGGCGGCAGATTTTTGTATTTCCGTTGCTCATTGACGGCGGCTTTCATAAAGTTTACGCTCGTAAGACCGGGAATTTCTACCGGATATTGAAATCCCAAAAAGAGCCCCAGGCGAGCCCTTTCTTCCGGCGGCAACGCTAACAAGTCTACGCCTTTGTACACAACCGTTCCTTTTGTTACCGTAAAAATATCGCGTCCCGCCAAAACGGCTGCCAATGTAGATTTACCGGAACCGTTGGGTCCCATAATAGCATGCACCTCTCCGGCGCGTACTTGCAAGTTTACTCCGCTCAAGATTTCCCTGTCTTGAATACTTACGTGCAGATTATTGATTTCTAACATATTTCCTTGTGTTTTTCCCATTCTTTTTTCCAATGTATCAGGCCTATAACATTAAATATTAAGAAACAAATGGCAACGATGGGCATGAATACAAGGCCTGACGAAATATACATGACCACATTTCCAATATTTAACAACATCCAGAAAATCCAGCATTCCCATTTCTTTTGGGCTGCCAAAATTTGTGCCGTTAACAGCAGTCCCGCAACAGCGGCATCTAAGAAAGGCGCTCTAGCCGGCGGAAACACATCCCAGATTTCATGCAAATTGTATAGGAATAATCCCCAAAGCGGCACAAAAACCAGAAGCGACAAAACATACAGAAACCGTTGCTTGTTTGTGAGAAACGTAGTCAACAATTGGTTTCTTTCATTCTTTTGCCTGTCTCCCGGCCGCGTCCACCTATACAATCCGTATGCATTGATGACTATCGATACAGGTTGTAACAACATATTTGTATACAGTCTTTTCTGTAAAAACATCAAAAAGAGCAGCCCCACGTATACAAACCCTACCCAATAATTTACGGAACGTGCCAAACCGGCTAAAAAGACAGAGGCCAGGCCTAATAAAACACCAAAAAACTCCAAATAGGATATGCCTTGGCCGCCTATTTCAAAAAAGATGTTTTGCAAACTGAAAAATTCTTTCATATCAACCTACTGTTCCTTCTAAAGTGACTGTCAGTAATTTTTGTGCTTCTACAGCAAATTCCATAGGCAGCTTGTTCAACACTTCACGAGCGTACCCATTCACAATCAACCCCACAGCATCTTCCGGGCCAATGCCGCGTTGCATGCAATAAAAGAGTTGGTCTTCTCCAATTTTGGAAGTAGTGGCTTCGTGTTCCACCACAGACGTCTGATTGCTGTTCTCTATAACAGGGAACGTATGGGCTCCGCACTCATCGCCCAGCAAAAGCGAATCGCATTGCGAATGGTTGCGGGCGTTATCTGCACCGGGTCCGATTTTCACCAAACCTCTGTATGAATTTTGACTCTTTCCGGCAGAAATACCTTTGCTCACAATGCGGCTGCGGGTGTTTTTCCCCAGATGGATCATCTTCGTACCCGTATCTGCCTGTTGAAAGTGGTTTGTCACCGCCACCGAATAAAACTCGCTGACGGAATCGTCCCCTTGTAATACGGTAGAAGGGTATTTCCACGTAATGGCAGAACCCGTTTCTACTTGTGTCCAATACAGTTTGGAACGTGCTCCTTTACAAATGCCGCGCTTTGTCACAAAATTGTATATGCCGCCTTTTCCTTGGGCATCACCCGGGAACCAGTTTTGTACCGTAGAGTATTTCACTTCTGCATCTTGCATAACCACAATCTCCACTACGGCAGCGTGCAGCTGGTTTTCGTCTCTTTGAGAGGCTGTACACCCTTCCAAATAACTTACATAAGACCCTTCTTCCGCTACAATGAGCGTCCTTTCAAATTGCCCTGTTCCTTGTGCATTTATGCGGAAATAACTGGACAATTCCATAGGACAACGAACCCCTTTGGGTATGTAACAGAAAGAGCCGTCTGAAAATACGGCCGAATTGAGCGCCGCAAAAAAGTTGTCCTTCACAGGCACTACGCTAGCCAAATATTTCTGTATCAAGTGTGGATAATCCCTTACAGCTTCTGAAAAAGAACAGAAAATGATGCCTTTTTCAGCCAAACTCTCTTTAAAAGTCGTTTTTACAGACACGGAATCCAATATGGCGTCCACTGCCATGCCGGCCAATACGTTTCTCTCTTCCAAAGGAATGCCCAACTTGTCAAACGTGTCGGCAATTTTTGGGTCCTCCATGCCTTTGGGAGCCGCATAATATATAATATCCTGAAAATCGATGGTCGGAATGGTCAAGTGTGCCCAATCCGGCATGTTCATCGTTTGCCATTGGCGAAAAGCATCCAGTCTGAACTGCAACATCCAGTCCGGCTCTTGCTTTTTTTCCGAAATCATACGGACAATTTCTTCCGTCAATCCTTTGGGAAAATACTCCAACTCCAGGTCTGTCACAAACCCTTGTTCGTATTCGCTTTCGGCAATTCTTTTTAGTAAGTCGTCCTGATTTTCTTTCATAGCCCGCAAATATACCATCTTTTCTTTATTTTTGTTTTATGAATAAGAAAAACGAATCGCAAAAAACCCCCATAAGAGACTTGGGCAGACAAGGGCTTATGGACAGATTGTCAGCCCGTTTCACGTCTAACAACCCGGCTACCGTACAAGGTCCGGGAGACGATGCTTCCGCAGCCTGCTTTCGTGACTCCATAACAGTCTCTGCTCAAAAACTCTCTTTGGAAGGAATAGATTTTGATTTGTCGTATTTCCCTTTGAAGTTTGTAGGGTACAAAACGGCTGTCCACGCCATGGGCCAGGTCCTGGCCATGAACGCTACCCCTTTGCAATTGCTTGTATGTGCCGGTCTTTCTCAACGCTTTTACGTGGAAGACGTAGATCAACTGTTTCTTGGCATAGAAGCCGCCGCACAAACGTACGGTGCAGATATAGGTTTTGTGGATATCCAATCTTCCTATACAGGATTGTCCGTGGCTATTACGGCCGTGGGAGAATGCGATGCCGGACTGCTTACGCGCCGTAGCGGAGCCCGGAGCACAGATCTCATCTGCTTGAGCGGCAACGTGGGTGCCGCGTATATGGGCTTACAGCTGTTGGAAAGAGAGAAGCGTGTATTTACGGGCGAGACGGAAAAAGACGAATTGCCCAATTTGGAAGGACACGAGTACATCTTGGAAAGATACTTGAAACCGGAACTGCCCAAAGCCCTTCTTGACAACCTTAAAGCAGATGATATAGTGCCAACCTCTATGTGCTTCTTGACAAGCGGATTAGCTGATGGCACTTTACGTATTGCTAAATCTTCAGGAACCGGGGCCAAATTGTTTGCAGACAAAATCCCCATAGCAAAGGCCACGTATGACTTTGCAGAAACGGACAACAATTTGTCTCCCCTAGTGGCCGCCCTCAACGGCGGAGACGATTTTCAAATGCTCTTCACGTTACCCCTTGACATATACGAAACCGTATCCAAAGAATACTCCTTGGACATCATAGGCCATATGTGCGAAGAGGCTTTGGGGTGTACTTTGGTTACTCCGGACGGCCGTTCCCTGGCGCTGGAAAGCCCGGGGATGGAAAACGTCTAATCTCTTTTAAAACTCCACGACAGGAGGCACTTCGGCGCCCTCGGCCGCTTGAAAATAGCCTTTAGGTTCAAAACGACGCATGCCGGCCACTATGGAATGGGGGAATTTCCTGATAAGAACGTTGTATTCTTGCACCACCTTATTGAAAGACCTCCTTTCTACAGTAATGCGGTTTTCCGTCCCCTCCAATTGTGCTTGCAAATCGCGGAAATTTTCATTGGCTTTCAATTCCGGGTACCTTTCAATGACAACCAACAGCCTGCCCAGCGATTGGCTCAAATTGTCCTGTGCGTTCTGAAACGCCGCCAAGTTTTCTGCTGTCAAATGGGCGGGGTCTACCGTTACTTGTGTGGCCTTGGAACGAGCCTCTATAACGGCTTCCAACGTACCTCTTTCAAAATCTGCAGCGCCCTTGACGGTATTCACCAAATTGGGAATCAAATCTGCCCTACGCTGATACACGTTTTCTACTTGTGCCCAAGCTTGTACCGTTTGCTCTTGCTTTTCTATCATTCTGTTGTTTGTTTTCACAAACCACAACACCACCAAAGCAACGGCAGCCAAGACTACAATCCAAATGGTTCTTTTTTTCATAATCTTATTGTATTAAATCAAAGTCTAACTGTTTTTGCTCAAGGTTTGCCCTTGCCACAGCTATACGTACCTTTTGTCCTAAAGCAAAATGGGTGCCTGAGTGCGTTCCCGTAAGCGTCATGGACTCTTTGTCATATACGTAATAATCGTCTGTCATGTCCCGAACAGACACCATGCCTTCTATCATGGTGTCGTCCAATTCTACAAACATGCCCCATTCCGTAAGTCCGGTAACAATTCCGGAATATTGCCGGCCTATCTTATCCTTCATAAACTCCACCATCTTGTATTTGATGCTGGCCCTTTCTGCCTCTACAGCCAATTGTTCCCGTGCAGACAAATGGGTGCATTTTGCCTCCATAGCCTCGGCACCACCGGTGGAACCTCTACCCATATAATGGAGCAACAGCCTGTGTACCATCAAGTCTGAATACCGCCGGATGGGAGACGTAAAATGGGTATACCTGTCAAATGCCAACCCGTAGTGACCTGCATTCTTCGTACTGTACCGGGCACGAGGCATGGACCGCAGCGCCATAATCATGATGCCGCCGGACTCTGTCTTCTCTTTCGTCTTTTCCAACAACTTGTTTACCTCGCGTGCATAGGCTCTGGGTGATTCCGTCTTTCCCAGTTTGTACCCAAAATGGTGCACAAAGCTCCGGAAAGCTTCCATTTTGTCTATATCTGGCTCTTCGTGTATGCGGTACACAAAAACCGGAGGTTTCCCCGTATTCTTATCCTTCTTCTTAGAAATAAACTCAGCCACTTCTCTGTTGGCCAACAGCATCAGCTCTTCAATTAGATTGTGCGCCTGCAATTGTTCCCGCACACTGATGTTCACCGGCACCCCTGCTGCGTCTACCTCTACTTTTACCTCGGCCTTATCAAAAGCCACAGCTCCTTTGCGTACGCGTCCTTCGCGCAAACTCTCCGCCACCTGATTTAAAGCCGGCAAAGCTTCTTGCACCTGTTTGTCCACAACACCGTCAACCTGCACGGGAGTCTCTCCCTCTGTTTGTGCAGCAGCATCCAGCACGGCTTGAGCTTGTTCGTAGGAAAGGCGGCAGCGGGAATGAATGACCGTTCTTCCAAACCAGCGAGAAAGCACGCGGAAGTTTGCATCCAATTCAAAAACGGCCGAGACACACAGTTTGTCTTCCCGGGGACGTAAAGAACACAAGAAGTTGGAGAGCTTTTCCGGAAACATGGGAACCGTTCTGTCTACCAAGTATACCGAGTTGCCGCGTTCGTAAGCCGCTTGGTCCAGTAGTGTGTCCGGATCTACGTAATAGCTGACATCTGCAATATGAATACCTACTTCCGTATGCGTGCCGTCGGGACCCGTCTTACGGTAAGAAAGAGCGTCGTCAAAATCCTTGGCATCGGCCGGGTCTATGGTAAAAGTAGGTGTTTTCCTAAAATCTCTCCGTCCTTTCAAAGCATCTGCCGGAAATGTATCGCTCAAATTTTCCGCTTCTTCCTGCACTTTTTTATCAAAACGGTACGGCAACCCGAATTCTGCCAGAATGGCATGCATTTCCGTTTCGTTCTCACCGGGTGTGCCCAATACATCCACAATTTTTCCCACTGGGAAATTGCCTCTTCTGTTCCAGTCGGTCACCAGGACAGCTACTTTCTGTCCGTTGCGGGCCTTACCAACTTTCCCCGACTGCACATGGATATCGTACGGCATGTGCTTGGAGTCCGTGAGCACGTACGCCCTCTTGTCTACCACTTGCAAAATGCCTACGTAAGGCCTGGGGGAACGCTCCAATACAGCTACTACTCGGCCCTCGGCTTTTCCTTGACTGCGTCCTTCGGCAGCACGTACGGCCACCTGCACTGTATCTGCGTGTAAAGCTCCGTTCAGCTGCCTGGCCGGAATAAAGATATCATCCATCGCCGGTTGACCCTGTGGTACGTCCACCACCAAAAAACCATACCCTTCCCGGGCCATGCTTACGGTACCTTGATACGTTGTTGTGACACTTTTGTTTGGTGTCTTTGTTGTTCTTTTTTGTCTTTTCTTACCGGGCTTACCGGAGTGTCTGTTTTTCGCCATATATTCCACAAATGTACACAAAATCTTTTCGTAACTTTGTGACTTATCATTTGCTTTATGAAAAAAGTTCTTCTTATGATTTTAGACGGCTGGGGCGAAGGTAAAAAAGACCGTACCAATGCCATTTACACTGCAGGCCAGCCACATATAGATACTATACGCAAACAATACCCCAACAGCACATTAAGTGCCAGCGGACAAGACGTAGGGCTTCCGGAAGGCCAGATGGGCAATTCGGAAGTAGGGCACTTGAATTTGGGCGCCGGGCGCATTGTATACCAAGATTTGGTCAAAATCAACCGCGCGTGCCGCGACGGATCCATACGGGAATACAAAGAAGTCAAAGGCGTGTACCAATACGCAAAACACAGCGGGAAGGCCTTACACCTGATGGGATTGGTATCTGACGGAGGTGTCCATTCTTCCATGGAACACTTGTTTGCTTTCCTGGACATTGCCAAGGAATACGGTCTTTCCAAAGTATATGTACACTGTTTGATGGACGGACGAGACACCGACCCGCGCAGCGGATTGGGTTTTGTGGAACAATTACAAAACCATTTGAACAAAACAACAGGGAAGATAGCTACCGTCATAGGTAGATACTACACAATGGACAGAGACAAGCGCTGGGATAGGATAAAGGTAGGTTACGATTTGGCCGTACACGGCATAGGTACCCCGTTCCACAATGCTGCAGAAGGGATAGCGGAAAGTTACCGTCAAGGCGTTACGGACGAATTCATCAAGCCCATTGTCTGTGTGGACGACAGCGGCATTCCCGTGGGCACGATAGAAAAAGACGACGCACTGATCTTTTTCAATTTCCGGAACGACCGCGCCCGACAAATCACACACGTACTAACGCAAGAAAACAAGCCGGAACACGAAATGTACACCATCCCCCTGTACTATTGCTGCCTTACGCCGTACGACGACACGTTCCAAGGATTGCATATCCTTTTTGACAAAGAAAACGTGGAAGACACCTTGGGGGAAATCATCAGCCGACACGGACTCAGGCAATTGCGTATAGCGGAAACAGAGAAATACGCCCATGTAACTTTCTTTTTTTCCGGCGGCCGAGAAAAAATCTTTCCTTTGGAAGACAGAATTTTGGTACCTTCCCCAAAAGTAGCTACGTATGATTTGAAACCGGAAATGAGCGCCCCGGAAGTGGCAGAACAGGTGAAAAAAGTCCTCAAAAAACAGGAACACCACTTGATTGTACTCAATTTTGCCAACGGAGACATGGTAGGCCATACCGGCGTGTACGATGCCATATGCCAGGCCGTCACAGTTATAGACCGTTTGGCGGCAGAGGTTACAGAAACAGCTCTGGACAACGGCTACTCCGTATTGATGACGGCCGATCACGGCAACGCGGACAACGCAATAAATCCGGACGGGTCTCCCAATACAGCGCATTCGCTGAACCGCGTACCCTTTACCGTCATAGACAAAGACGTCACCTCTGTAGAGGACGGCATCTTGGCAGACGTAGCTCCCACTTTGTTAGATTTGATGGGATTGCCCATCCCCCCGGAAATGACGGGAAAAACCCTTATTAAAAAACAGTAAATCCATGCCTTCTTTCGTTCACCTTCACGTTCGTACACAGTATTCCATTCTT
>DUNA01000060.1 GCA_012839605.1 Bacteroidales bacterium | reverse complement strand
TGGGTTGTATTGTAAACGGCCCGGGAGAAATGGCAGACGCCCAATACGGCTACGTGGGCGAAGGAAAAGGCAAGGTCACGCTCTACAAAGGAAAAAACCCTGTCATGCGGGGTATTCCTCAAGAAGAAGCCGTTCAGCGACTACTAGAGCTGATAGAATCGGATTCTTCTACAAATAAGACGCCTCCTTCCACCCGTACCACAGTTACGGGTGTACCCTTTGAAATATAGCCTACCGTTGCCCGGGCTTCTATCCAACGTCCGTCAATCGTTACCTTTCCGGCCGGCCTCAAGTCTGTAAAAGCCACACCGCGCATACCCGGCTTTATGTCTTTCCATTGCGGCACTCCCACAAAACCCGTTTCCGTAGTCAGGTCGGTGCGCAAAGCAATCCTATTGAACAACCGCGTGGGAAATAAATAATGTATAGATACCAAGATACCGGTAATCGAAATCAAACCAGATGCAGACACCACGGCTACCGGACTAAGCAATCCGTACCATGGAAAGGGTCCTTTGAATTCAAAAATCCAATTGTCCACCATCACCAGCACCAAACCGGCCGCTACGGCTACCAGTCCGCTGATGCCCAATACTCCGAACCCCGGAGTCACAAAAATTTCCACGGCCAGCAACACCACACCTACCACTATAAGAGCCACTTCCCAATAGCGGGCCAATCCTTCCAAAAACAAGGGGGCAAAATACCCGACTGCACACAACAAAGCAACAGCCAAAGGCAGACCTATTCCCGGTGTTTTCAATTCCAGATACACTCCACCAATCATACCCATCAACAACAGGGCTTGCACTAAGGGCAACAACAAAAAGCCAATGACTTTGTCTAAAGCCGTTTCTTTGTACTCTGTTATTTCACAATGCTCGTGTCCCAAAACCACAAGGGCTTCATCTGTAGAAGATGCCTGCCCTTGCGCAAAACCGTTTGCTATGGCTTCCCGCGTAGTCATGTTCAACACCTTCTCTCCTTCCACCATTTGTTCCGCCATGACGGGATCCCTTCCCGTTTCCTCGGCCGTCGACCTCATGAGCGAACGCATGTACGATTGGTATTTCTCCGGCATGGGATCCCCTGTAGGACCTACCACCGTAGCCGAACCTATGGTAGATCCCGGAGCCATGATGATGCTATCGCAAGCTATGGAAATAAGGGCCCCTGCCGAGGCAGCCTGATGGTCTATAAAAGAGACCGTCACAAACGGCGCCTCCAGCAAGGCCGTCCTCATTTTCTCCGCAGCGTCCAGTGCGCCTCCAAACGTATTGAGACGCATCAGAAACACGTCTGTACCCAGATTTTCCGCTTCTTTCAAGGCCTTTTCCAAAGTTCTGGCAGATTTTGCATGAATTTCACTATCAATGGTTACCACAAAAACACGGCATGCAGTCGCAACGCTGTCATCCGCATGTACGGCATACACGCTTTCTTTTCCTGTTACAGCAAGCAAAAGAAAGGCAATGCAAAGAAAAAGCCTTGAACGTTTCATATTATTTTACCTCTAAAATTTTTCCGTGGTCTTTGGCCACGGCTTCTTTCCATTTTTGCGTATATCCACCGTATATGGGAGGAGCCGGAATACGCGGATCGTTTCCGTTGTCGGCAAAAGAGCCGTCCGGATTTTGACGTTTGATGTTGCCGTCAATATATTTTACCATCAAATATTTATCCAGTTCAATCCATTTGTCCAGCAATTTCTGAGCAGTAGTGACGGAAAATTCCGTCAAATATTCACGAGCCAGCGCCGGATCTTCTTTGTACAATTGCATGGCTACTTTGTCTGCCAACGCCGTTTTCTCTATCATTTCGTTTTCCCATGCATCCACCACTTGGCGCACTTCTCCTCCAATGTCGTTGTAGCGCTGGTAAGCAAACTGTGCCACGCGGTTGCTGATCCAGAACAGAGACGTTTCTGAATACTCCAATATGCTTCCGTTTCCTTCTTCAATACAATGCGGTACACGAGTAGAAACGCTGTAAATGGGCGTCAAGGCAGACGTACCTGCATCGTCGGCACCAAACCAGTACAATCCACCCAAATCGCGCGGCAAATCGCTCCTGCATTGCCCTACAAACCACCAACCGGTTTGCTGGGTCACAATGGCTCTTTCGTTTGCATACTCTTTGCCATCCACTTCAAACGTCAACGGCCTCCAGCGGTATGGCAATGCGTTTCCGCCGGCACCAATGTCGCATGTCATATCCAACGGCGTATCGTTAAAATGGTCGCGCATCATGTCTGCCACGTCCTTTACAGACAACTTTCTGTTAGGCTTCACGTACAGCGGCATTCTGTTGGACAAGTTGTGTCCCATGGCGTAATCCAGATGTTTGCCCATGTCGTCGTTGTATTTGTTAAAGAAAGCCCACACACGGGCGTCGCACCAACGCGCTCCACCAAAGTCTACGGGATTGTATACGTCTGAAAAACTGAAATTTTTATCTTTTCCTGAGAAAACACCCATTTCCCTTGCGTGAGAAATCACATCTGGGCTGTACAAGCAATTTTCCGGATCGTTAAAGTCTATAGTAGTAATACGGGCCTGGTTGGCATGAGCGCTGATGTACCCGTCGGGAATACGTTTTGCTACCCATACGGCTCCTTTGTTCACATTTACTCCTTCTACCATTCTGGGTGCTTTGGCTATCACTTCCATGACCCATACTTCATCGGGGTCTGCAATGGTAAACGACTCGCCACCGGAGGCGTATCCGTACGTTTGCATCAAAAAATCCATCATGGCAATGGCTTCGCGTGCTGTTTTGCTGCGTTGCAACGTCACGTAAATCAAAGAACCGTAGTCCATAATGCCCTGTTTGTCACGGAACTCACGTCTTCCGCCGTAAGTAGTTTCCCCAATCAACAACTGGTATTCGTTCATATTTCCTGTTACGGAATACGTAACGGGTGCTTGCGGAATTTCTCCTATATACCTTCCGGAATCCCATTCAAAAATCTTGAGCATGGTGCCTT